>JAHJBY010000096.1 GCA_018813285.1 Candidatus Omnitrophota bacterium | reverse complement strand
GCCGACGCGAAAGAAGCACTTGAGTTCTACGAAATAGCAGAGAGGCGCAACCACGCGATGTTTACCAATACCGTCCGCGCCATGCGCCGTGAAGGCAAACATGCCGCCGCGCTAATATCCGGCGGTCACCACTCAGAAGGCCTCACCGGAATAATGAAAGAGAAGGGCCTTTCCTATATCGTTCTTATGCCGAAATATACCGCGGGTGAAGAACGCCCCTACGTCACCATACTCACGAAGAAAACCGGGCCCTACAGGGAACTTGCCGCCTCCGGCGCGTATGAGACACTCGCGCTCGAGACCTATTTCGATACGGGAGACATTGAGGCGTTCGAGGAGATGCTCGCTTTCGCCGTCGGGCAGATCGCGCTTGATGGAGGGGACGTCGAGGAAGAAAAGAGAGCGTGGATAAAGTCGTACACGGAATATTACAACGGCCTTTCCGGGGGAAGAAAAGCGGCCATGAAGGAAGAACCGATAAAGCTGCCGGCCCTGATAGAACGTTTTGACAAGATTAAAGTTGAGAAACAGCGGAGGCGCGGAGACGCGGAGAAAAAAGGGCAGAATGTTGAAGTTGAGGATAAGGATGAGGTCGAGGTCGCGATAGGCGCTAAAGTGTACCGCGTAACGGCCGATTCCGTGGAAGTTGTGGGAACGGAAAAAGGCCGAAGAAAAAGGTATCCGCGCGCGGTATTTCAAGCGGCAAAGGAAAATTTCAACCTTTTCCTGGAATCTTTACGCCGGGGGTCGGAAACCTGGATCCATCTTCCGCCGGCCGTTTTCGCGGATACCGCGACCTTGTCAAGCAGAGTCGCGGCCGGTCTGGCGTTCACATGGGCGGCGGAAAAGGCGGAGGACGCCGGAAAAACAGACGGCCGGATAAAAACGGACGCGGAACTGACCAGGGCTAAAAGGGTGACCGCCAGCCTGAGAATACCGGGGCATACTTTCTCCAGGGATATGAATTTAACAAGTATTTTTCAGGGGATATCCAATTCTACGGAGATGCTGAGCAATGAATTAAAGGATGTTCCGGGGATACCGGAAGATTTAGCGAAGTTTCTCGAAACTTTTCCAGACACAAAACTTATTAAGAACGAAATCAGGCCCATAATTTCCGAAGCTAATAATTATGAAACCGAGGAGTCCGTCAGGTGGATACCTCTCGAGCTTATATCCCGATGGGAAGAAAGATTTTCGCGGGGGATGGAAAACCTGAAAAAGTTGATGGATAAATTCGAAAAAAATATTAAACCACGTTTACTTGCCGCGAAAGATCTTCCGGAAAACTGCAGAGAGCAAATAAATTCTATAAGCGCGTTGATTGAGCAGGCCATGTATGCCATAGATCTTTCCGCGAGTTTCATGAAGGCGGATTACGCTAAGGAGCCGGTCGATATAAACGAGATCGTGGAAGAGATCCGCGGGCATTACAAGGAGGAGTATGGAAAAGAGGTGAATTTTTCCGGCGGAAAAAACCTTCCGCAGCTGGATGTCCATAGAAACGGGTTAAAGTTCATCCTTTACAGGATCATCTCTAACGGGATAAAAGAAGGAACCAGCGGTGCACATGAGGACTCCGAGACGCAGGTGGATGTAAAAACGGAATTAACGGATAAAGAAATAGTTATCACGATCACAAATGAAGGGGCGGGGATACCTGACGATTTAAAGAAAGAAATATTCAAATACGCGTTCTCGACCAGAAGCAGTTCGGGCCTCGGACTTTTTATAAGCAAATCCATCGCGGCCGATCTCGGCTGGACAGTAGAGGAAGTAGGGGAAGAAGGAAAAGAGGCGAAATTTGTCATCAGGATACCCGCAAAGACAGAAAAACGTGAAGAATCGGCGTTATCCGCAGCGCTGGCTGAATTAACGGAATTAAGGGAAAGCGCTGGTTGGCGGACTTTCAAGGATAAGGAGAAGATCGCCGGCCTGGCAGAAATCAGCGAGCGTCTGAACCTTGGCCCCGGAGACAGGGCACGTTTGTATCAGAACGGTTTTCCGGCCGGGCGTTCGAGAGAGGAAGGGCCGCGGAACTCTCTTCCCGATAAACCGGACGCGGTAAACGTAAGACAGCATCAATACGGTATTACGAGGTCCGACAGGCCGTCGCCGTATCTTAAAACCTATCATGCGGGGGGATGTGTGGTCGTTACTTTATGGGACAAGGAAACCAGGACAGGGATGCTTGCTCATGTGGATACGGCGGCGGATTGGGAGGCTTCTGCGCGGGATATAACCGCGGAATTGGAAGAATACGGTGTGAAGGTTGAGAACCTTGAAGCAAGGGTGATCGGCGGCAGGCCGTTCAGTTCGGAAAGGTTGATTATCGACATATTCGCGAGTCTCGAGAGGATGGAGATTCCCGTGGTTGAAACAGATGTTTTGGCCATGAAAGTTTCCGTAGATGTTATTCTTGATACAGCCAACGGCAGGGTTTATGACATAGAACCGGCCAGTATGATCAGGGAGGACAAAGGAGTAGGTGGAAGATCTTTGCCGCAAGGGGACAAACTGCTCCGGGTTGAAGATCGCCGGGGATTGGTTACAGGTAAAACGCCACGTGACTTTAAAGACCCGGCACAATATGTCTACGACCCCGGGGACGAAGATCTTTTGAAGGAACGACTGAGGATAAGCGCGAATATGTTTTTTCACGGAGAAGTGGAGATGTGGAATGTTAGCCTTATTTTACATGACTTTCTTGGTGTATTTTCAGTTTGTAAAAGAACGAAAAAGAGAAATAGTTTTATGCGCCTTCAGACAGAATTCGACGGTTTCTTAAAAGGAGGGGGTCTTATCCATAACTTTATTAATGAGATGTCGTCAACTTTCGAAAAAAAGGAAGAGAAAGATAGTTTGACGCGTCTTGAGAGAGAATTGGTCGATTCTGTAAATGAAGGCCAGGGAGGATATTTAGATTTTATGGGGGTGGTTAAAAATAAGATAGGAGTCTTAAACAGTAAAAAAATGTTCAAAAGATACAGTGATTCCTGGAAGGAGTTTGATGGCTTTTTTTCTAAAGTGGATAAGGAAATGCAAGATTTCCAGAATAAACCTGATGAATTAAAAGGAGATCTTTCACGGGAGGAGCTGCTGGATGTTGTTAAAAACATAAGAATGCTTTCCGAAAAACTACGGGACATACTGTCATTATTCCTGTCGCGGTTTCCTTCCGCCGAATTGAGAAACGATCAGGATGTTGGGCTTGTTTCCCTCATGAAGGATATAAGGGACGAGGCTCTGGGCAGTCATCTTGAGACGAACATGCCGAACTTGTTTATCAACGGGATCCCTTTGGAGAAATATTTGGAGACCGCGGCAGAAGAATACCGGCTTACCGCGATAGACGTTTTTGCCCTAAAAGCGGCCCTGGCCAGGTTTATCAGCAACGGGATACACCTGGGCGTAGAAAACATATGGTGCGGTATGCGGAGAGATGGGGAAGATACGGTTCTTGTCCTGGAAGACGATGGGACGAAAGACGCGGCGAAAAAAGAGGAATCAGAGGCCCTCATAGTTGAAAGGGACAGCCTCGGCAGGCAGAAGATGTTCCGGCCGGGTGTAAGCGGGAGAAAAGGCGGCGGGGGCACAGGCATGGCCCTTGCCTGGCACATCATCAAGATGATGGGCGGTACAATAGAAGCGGGAAAATCCGAAAAACACAGCGGTGCGAAGTTTATTATCAGACTGCCGGCAGAAGTTGGGGCGCGGCCGCCGATCCCCAATTTTTCTCTCGCTGCCCTCAGTTTTGGCGCGGTCGGTTTTCTTTGGGCTATACCTGTTATGTTAGGCGTGTTTATACTGTCCGATTTTGCTTATCAGCTTGTGCGAAGTGATAACAGGTTCTACCAGGCAGCCTTGAATAGACATCCGTGGGTGAGGAGAGCGCTGGAATGGTTTTTTCCGCGGCAGTATATTGTTCCGCTGTTTCGGGAGTTTCCCCTTTTGTTATCGCGGGCCTTGGAGAACTTTCCGTCATTTCGAGAACACCTTTTAAGGTATTTTGAGAAATCTAAAATCCTGTCATATTTACGCCGAAAAATAGCGTTGGAAATGGCTTCTAGCACAAATGTTTCAGGCGGTTTCCTGGGCCACCTTTTCCTTAATCCATCGTTGGATAAGACTATGATAAGGAAGGCGCTTTTTGTGGGCAAGTTTTTTGAGCGCAGCCGCGCATTGAGATTCCAGATCAATCACTATAGATTCATGCTTTGGTTCAGAGAATCTTATGTCATGAACCTCTTCCATCTGGTCAAGAAATTGTGTACTGTCATGAGTATCCCAAAACCTCGCTTCTTCAGTTTCATTTTTAAAAACCGGAATTTTCGTTTTTTTCTTAGACATCCTTTATCCTCTCTTTTTATTGTAAAGTTTATGTTCAGACGCGTTCATGTCCCGTGCGGTGACAATACGCGCCGCTTCCTTAGCTCTATGAGCCGTTACCATGAAAAGGTAACGGCCATTGTCACTGCGGCCATAGACGAGGTATCTGGTTTTTCTCGCTTTCAATATAAAAGGTTCATTAAAACACGCTTCTTCGACTTCTTGAGGAGTAACCCCGTGTTTAGCAATATGTTCAATATTCGCGTCATCCCAGTCATATTTTTTGAAACGCATCTTGCACCTGTCGATGTTGGCGAGCCAATTTCTACTTTGCCTCTAAATATAACACCGGTTTTAGCTAAAGTCAAGGCGGCGGGGAGCGTGGCGGGGAGAGTGAAAGACGCCGGGCAGGTTAAACCGGAGCGGTTTATTTACGAACCACAGGACGAAGAATTTGACCAGATAGATATCAAAAAGGTAAGTCAGGGAATGGAGCAGGTTCAGAGAAAAGTCCTGGAAGGGGAACTTGTCGGGACTTTTGGATTGGAGAAATGGCAGATAAACGGTTTTATTGAGGCGGTTACAAAGGTAAAGGAGTTGGTTAAACAAGAGTTTTTAGGCTTGCCGGATCTAGAGAAAGAGATTTTGGTCTGGCAGAAATTATTTATCAGGTTTTGCAGCACAGGGCATAAAAGAGCGGTAGGCGTTAAAGGTAAGACCGGTAAAGAGAAGATGAGGGATATTTTACGCTGGCTCTGCAGCGATGAAGCCAAAGCCATGGGACCTATAGATCTGGCCTCCGAATT
The DNA here is from genome assembly GCA_018813285.1 of Candidatus Omnitrophota bacterium. Taxonomy (GTDB): domain Bacteria; phylum Omnitrophota; class Gorgyraeia; order Tantalellales; family Tantalellaceae; genus JAHJBY01. The sequence goes on along the minus strand of JAHJBY010000096.1, from coordinate 9,047 downwards.
TTTTGTAAAGTGGGTAAGAAGGCAGCCGCTAATCGATGGGAATAAACGTACGGCAAGCCTTTTGATGAATTACATCCTTTTAACAAACGGTTTTCCGACTTTTGTCTTAAATGGCTCCAATGTGTGGGATTATCACAGGTACTGTGAGGATTTCCATGAATTCGACTCTTTTCTGCGAAAAAATATTCTGCCGCGGGATAGCGGAGAAAGGTTTCTTGTCGGGCGTAACAAAATTCACGATGATTTTTCCGATGAAGATCCGGATATCCGTCCGGGTGACATGGAAAAAGTGAGAAAAGAGACTGGCATCTCCGCGGGGAATGTTTTTGCCATGAGCGCTTTCGCCGTGGGCGCGGCGACGTCTCTTTGGACGGTGGTTATAACGATGGCGGCGGCCGCGGTTGTAAACGACGTAATCTATTGGCTACTCCACCACGACAGGTTTTACAAAGCGTTAATAAATGGCCACCCGCGCATGGCGAAGAAGCTCAACTGGTTTTTCCCGCGCCCGCTCTTTCCAGGATTCCTTTCCAAATCTATCCAGAAGACAATTGTTTCGCTCGCGGGTCGACTTCTGTCATTGCGAGGGCGCTTTAGCGCCCGAAGCAATCTCAATAGATATCACGCGCGCATTCTCAAAACCGCCGCGATCGTCCTGGGGGTTCTGAGTGTCATGGGAGTACTTGGAGTTCCGGAAGGCTTTGGTGAACTGATGCCTGTTTTTATAAGTTTTGGTATCTGCCAATACAGAAAGCTTAACAAGGCGTTGGCAGAAAGCCTTTTTGAAGAGGACGAAGACGATGAAGACAAGGATAAGGACAAGGATAATGCCGAGGCCATCGAAAAGGCGAGGGATATCTGGTATAACCCTGAAAACATGACAAAGATCTTAGCGGCGGTAGACGCGGCGGTAAAAGACCCGGGCAAGATGAACGAACTTGACGAGCTTATCAGGACGCTTACCGACGATGAACTGGTCGCTAAGAAACTGAAGAAAACCGCTTTGGGGTTTGTCGAACGGGGAAAAGAGCTGTACGGTTTCAGCTCGAAGCTGGTCGAGTATTCGGAGGATAACTTTGACCAGCCGCTTGTCGATAAGGACAAACACAACATAGAAGAGCAGATGGTGCAGGCTATTACCAAACTTGGCCATGAAGGAGATCTGAAAGGAGTTGATTTTAATAATCCGGATAGTTTCAACACGTTTGTTGATAAGATAGTCGATTTTTATATTACGAGCCCCGAAATTCCCGAAAAGGAAAGGTTGTTCAGCCAGGATGAAAGGGAAGAGTTAACCGGCGCGTTAAAGAGCGATGCGGTAAGACCAGAGCTTGAGCAAATAGCCAACCGGTATAAAGAAGAGATCAAGGAAAAGGAGACAAAACTTGAGTCTAATGGCGCCATAGAGGATATGGGCGAGCAAAAATCAGGCATAGTTGATAAAGCTGTCGACGCGATAAAGGATCATAGTACCGCATTATTAATATTCCTGGCCGTCGGCCTATCAGTTTTAACTCGTTATGTTTTTGGATGGTCATTTACCGCGGAAGGGGTTTTAGGTATCAGCCTCATCTTAGCTTTAAAAGAGAAAAAAGAAGAAACTAAAGAGGACGACACCGATGAAGTTATCCAAAAATACACGGTCTGTCTTAATGACGTTGCCAGAGGCAAGAAGGTGTACCAGTCGGATGAATCGTATTTCAAAAGCGACATCGGCAGGGACCTGCAGGAGGCCCTTAGTCAGCCGCTGATGGCGTTTAAAGGCCAGCAGAGAAATACCGCGCTTGTCGGTGACACGATTATAGCGGAAAGCCTGATGAAAGGATTAGCGTCCCAGCTCGAGAATGATCCCAGGTTAGTGAAGAAAAACTTAAGGGGTTCAAAGGTTATACGCCTTGATATCTACAGCGACCTTCTGGAAGACCTTCTTCTTAAGGGCAATATTGAGGGCGCGATGCAGACGCTGAATAAAGCGTTGATGGAAAAGGCAAAGAGAGAAAAGATCATTTATTACGTTAATTTTGACGATTACCGTAAACTGCAGGACTTGAAAGCGGGGCTGGGGGTAAGGATCATTGACATGATCGAGCCGCTTCTTGTTGACGCGAATATAAATGTGGTTTGTCTCAGCTCCGAGAAGATGAAAATAGAGAACAATTTAATGGAATGGTGCGACCCCATTATTGAGACGACCAGCGCGTCGGATTTTCGCATAAAAGAGAATGTGGAGCAATTTATAGATGACGCGCCCGTGGATTATAATTTAACGGAAGACCGCAAAATAGTTCTTGATGAGAAAGTGCTTGATAAGGCTATCGAGCTCGCCAGGGATTATGTGCCCGATGGGATCTTGCCTAATAAGCTTGTTGATATCCTGGATCAGATCATCAGTGAAAGGCTCTGGGATACGACCGACGAAGAACTTTATGTCTTAAAACGCGATATCAAGTATGCCCTGAACAATCTGGATTTTGCCTACAAGCATAATAAGAAAGAAGCCGTTGAGTATCTGGAAAGGCTCCTGGATGAGCTGATATATAAACACAGGGATCTTTTGAAAAAGAGAACGAAAGTCAAAGATAGCGCTGCTGCGGGAGATATTCGTATTACTCTCGAAGACATAGTCGAGAAAATATCATTTATGACCAAAGTTCCCGAACATGAGATCATGCTTACCGTGGATGAGAAATTAGAGAATTTTCTTCCGGTGATGAAGTCATGCGTTATCGGACAGGATGAAGCGTTGGAGAAGATTCACAAAAAACTAGTTGCCAGCGGGTTTTCCAGGCAGATAGGCCGGAAGAAAGAAGGCGGAACGAAATTGAAACGAAAACCGCTCGCGTTTTTCTGTGTCGCGGGAACCGGTGTGGGAAAAACTGAGACGGCGAAACAGATGGCCAAGTATTTGTTCGGTGATGAAAGGGCCCTGGTACGTTTTGACATGAGTCAATATTCCAATGAAAATGCCGCGGCAAGGTTGGACGGTGTGCCAAGCGCGTATGTGGGCGGCGAAAAGATGGGTGATTTGACCGGTGAGGTGGATAAACGCAAACGCTGTGTGGTCCTGTTGGACGAGATCGAGAAAGCGGACGTATCGGTATTCGAAAAGTTGTTAACTGTGTTGGATACCGGGCAGATGAAAGACAATACGGCCATGAAGAAGGTCGATTTCTCGCGGGTAGTTTTTGTTTTGACCAGTAACGTGGGATTTAATTTTGATTCAGAACTTTACGCCAACGCGGAAAAAGAAGCCGCTCTTAAGGACGATGTCCAGAGGATAAAAGAGGCCGCTAAAGAGGCTATGGATGATACAGGGGTTTTTGAAAAGCTTATCCATTATTTTGAGAACATTGATCTGCCGGATGAATTTTATAAGACATCACAGGAGTTTATTGAAGATAAAAAGTCCCATGAGCTTCAGATGAAAGAGCTTAAAGAAAAAATAATAGATCTACGGAAAAAAGACGAAAATACAACGGTCGAAGAGATTTTATTGGAAGACCTGCCGGCGGATTATGAAAGTGGTTCTTTGAAGACCAAAGAGAAGCTTTTAAGTCAAATAAATGAGGCGGTCTCCTCAAAGATCGAGGAAGAATCTTATGATGGAGCAGAGATGGAGGAAGAGATAAGCGGTTTCGCCGCGATGATTACCTCTCTTATCGGGGAGAGAAAAGAGAGATTCGATCTATTACTTAAGATTTTTGAGATGCTGGATATTAAAAACGAGATCGGTAAGATCAAAGGGGAAAGCCTGAAATTTGTAAAGGAGGCGATAGGCGAGTATGAGGATGAAAGAAGCAAAGTACCTAAAATATCCCCGGAGTTCATGAACAGGATCGGCGACGGACTTATCCTGTTCAATACTTTAGACAGGAAGCAGATCAAAACTATCGTAGATGTGCGAGCGAGGGATATCAACAGGTGGCTGGAAGAAAAAGAGCTTAACATTGTTTTAAGCGATACACTGAAAGAACATCTTGCCGAAAAAGGTTACGATCCGAAAAACGGCGCCCGTCCGCTCTGGAGGACGATACAGAACGAGTTGTTGAACCCGCTGGCGGTCAGGATCCTCAAATCCGAGTTTCCGCCGGGAAGCGAGATTTCCGCCGACATTAAAGGTGATAAGGTGGTTTTTAAACACAAACTTCAAAAGAAAGGGAAGAAACTCGTATGGAAAAATAAGAATGAAACCGAGAAAACTATCTTTCAATTGAGATCCGGAGGAATGGAGAAAGCACTTGAAGACCTCCTCGGCAAGGAACCCGCTGGGGAACTTGAAGGCATTTCGCCGGAAGAATTAGGGAAGATCGCGCTTCCAGAATTAAGCGAAAAAGAAAAAGAACAACTAAAACGCATGGAAGAAAGCAAGGATCCCCGGACTCTGGGCTTATACGCGAAGATCATGCGGGAATATCAGGAACTCGAAAAACATCTGGAGAATGATTTCATTTGTCTGACCACCAAGAACTTGAGCGGAAAAATTGATGATGTTTATTCTGATACCGGTTCGGTTTCCGGGGTGTTCAGGATACTGTCGCGCCAGCGTCAAAATATTCCTTATGTAGTGGGTAATTCCGGTATCGAACTTCAGGAACTCCTCGAGACGTTCGTAGGGTCGGTCGGCAAAATGGGGCTGAACGCATCTTTCAAAAACCGCGTTTTCAAATTAGACATAAGTCAGTTAGTCAGCCTGAATAACCCGCCTCAGGCGGAAAAGCTTCTCGCGAAGATGCTGGACGCTATTGAGCGGGACGATGAAAAGAAAGGTTTGAAGACGGTTGTCTGGATAGACGCGGACCAGCTGGACAAACTGCTCAAGAAAGCGCGCGGTGGAGTGGCGCTTGACCTGGAGCTTTTATTTAAATCTGCCATGGAACGGTTTAAAACGATCAGGTTTATTGTCACTTCGACCAGCGACAAACGCGTGGAGAACCGTGAGTTCGATCACTTTTACACCTTGCTTCGCACGGAAAAAATAAAAAAAGAAGTCCTGCGGCAGGACTTCTGGCTGCATCGCGCCAAATCCCTGATGTCGCACGGTGTCATACCGGTTGATATGACGCCTGAAGCGATAGATTACGCGTTTAAGATCATCGAAAAATATTTACCCGGCGCGGTCGCGACCGAAAAGATCCTGAGATGGCTGAGCCGTATTTACCGTGAGGTTGTAAATCGGCCTGAGACCATCAAACAGATAAAAAGGAACGCATATGATCAGCTGCAGAGTCAATTGAACAACTCTTTGAGAAAACGGAAAGATCTTAACCATGAGGGCCTGGCCGAATTAAATGGTTTCATGAAAGCCGTTCGCGGAATCATAGAAGCGGAAAAGGCCGTTTTGCCGGAAAAACTGGAGATTTCTGAAGATAAGATCTTTAAGGTCGCGCAAGAAGACGCGGATATAAAGATCCCCGTTGAGGAAAGGGATACCTCCGAAGACGCGGATACTTATTTGAGGCTTGAAGAGATGATCTCTGAACGCATAAAAGGGCATCCCTTGGTGATCGAGGCGATCTCTAACGCTATCAGGCGTAACCGCGCGGGATTGAATTTTACAGGGGCCCCCGTGGGTTCTTTCATCCTGGCCGGCCCGACCGGCGTGGGTAAGACCGAGATCGCTCTCACACTCGCTAATTTGGTCTTTGGTAACGCGCTGGTCGATGTCTACATGAACCAGCTTCCTCCGGGAGAGACGGGTTATGAGGCGCTGATAGGGTCCCCGCGGGGGATACGAGGATACGGGAAGAATAAAGAATCACTTTTAACCGCGCGGATCATGGCAAATCCCGATTGCGTAATACTTCTGGATGAGATTGAGAAAGCGTACTGGAGATTATTCGACCTGCTCCTGCCTGCCCTGGAGGACGGCATATTGACGGACAATAACGGGGACACGGCGTATTTAAATAACAGTTTGATAATCATGACCTCTAACGTTGGTCTTCCGGCCGGGAGTCCTTTATACAAGAAAATGAAAGAGGTTCTGCTTAAGGACGATCCCGGGGAATACGATAAGTTAGTGCGGGAGATAGAGCAAAAAGTGCGGGAGGCGATCAAAGGAGAAGCGGCTTTTAAATACCGCCCGGAACTTTTGAACCGTTTAACCGGGATATTCGTGCTTAAACCGTTAACGCGTAAGGCTGCCAGGCAGATCGTCGGCAGACTCCTGGATTATTACGCGGCTGATATGAGATCAAAGGGTTTTGAACTGGAGTTTGGCAGGGATCAAAAGGGAAGGGACGATATTATCGATCTTTTGATAGAGGAAGGCTATGAACCGGAACGCGGTTTCCGTTCTTTGGAAGATAAGATGAGGGAGTTATTTGATGAAGAGTGGCAATTTTACCAAAAAGATCTGAAAAAATGGCAGGCCGAATTAAAGGCCTGGTTGAATAAGGAAAAGATCGAGATCACCGCGGAACAGAAGAGGTTCTTTAACCGCTTTTTCGGGCCTTTGAGCGGGTACGACTCTAAAAATGGCCTGTATCTTAACGCGGATATGGTCACGCCTCACGCGGGGGATAAGATCATCGTTACACGGCCGGCACTGCTTTTAAGCGGCAAGAGAAAACTGAAGCAGGAGTTCACTTTTACCGTTGAACGCGCCCGGGAGATCAAGGAGGAGGAGGAATTAACTAAGGAAGAAAAGATAATTTTAAAGAATTTATCCAGGGCATATCAGGAAAAACGCGACAGCAAAGAGACCTTTGATCTTGATGATATGGAGGAACTGACCCGTGTGGTGCCTCTGGTCAAGGATGAAGGCGAACGGTTGGAGTTTTCCGCTAAGAGCGATACCGCAAGATCAATGGAGCCCACCCTTAAAAAAGACACCGGCGGCATAAACAAAGAGATCATACAGGAAATCACGGATCTGGCGGGAGATGATCCCGCCGCCGAACCGTTAAAGAAATGGATAGGATCGGCCGTTAATGTGGCGAAGATGTCGATCCTGCAGGAGGTCATGCGTCAGCAAGGTGATCTGGCGGAAGATTTCTTCAGCTTGGGGAGAAACCAGCTGAACAAATATTTCGAAAAATACGCTAAGGATACCCGTGATAAAGATCTAAACGTCCTGTTGTCCTGGGAAAAAGAGAATAACGAATTAAGGGTCAAAGTAAAGTTCCCGGTCCGGTTGCCCCGTCAGTTATGGCGCCTGCTTTTTTCGGACGATTTCCGCGGGAAGAACAATCTGGGCAGTATCGGGGGCGTCACAACGCTGACTGCGGAAAAATACGGTGCTCTGGAAGGTATTCTTCTGGCGCAGTCAGCCCTGATCGAGCAGGAAGCGAGTTTAGGGTTTTCTCAAGGACCGGACGATAAAACCACCTGTTTCTGGATTGCCCTGCCTCTTCTGACAGGCGGCCGGCGTGAGGCCGACCTGGAACGTTCCTTAAAAGACGAGGACGATGTCAAAAAACTTGAAGTATTGACGGAAGAGTTAAAGGCGGCCGGTGATTTTAAGAGGGTTTTTGAGATCATGGAACAGACCGAGAAGATCGCTTTGCCGGAGAAAGGCGATATATTAACCGGTATTTTGGATAAAACGAAAAGCGCCGAGTTCGACGATATAGAAAAAGATGTCCTTATCCTTAGATCCCTTATCTCTTTGTCTGAAGTTTCCGCCCGCGCCGCGAAAAAGGCGATGGGGTCTTTATCCTCCGGGGACAAAAAAAGAAACAAAGATTTTATTGCCTCATTCAACAAGCTGATCAAGGCGGATTCCGGGATCGCGAAATTGCGTGGGCTGGAAGAGTTCTGGGCAGAGAGTTCCAAAAAAGAGATCGAGGAATATTTCAGGGAAAGGATGGGTGGTCTGCCGTATCTTTCCGAATTAACCGATAACTTTTTCGATTCCGCGCCCCGGCCCCTGAAACCGACATTGCTGATGCTGCGCGCGTTCAGCCGGATAAAAACGGATATGCCGTTTGAAAGTTTTGGGATTTGGATTGAAAAGTCCGGCGACAAATGGACGTGGAAAGGAAGAGGGTCCGGGAACATCCACCAGTTAGTATTCGCGCAAGACCCCGTAACCGGGGAAACTGTTTGTGAGTGGAAGACACCTTACGGGGCTTTTCTGAGTGTGACGGTGAAAGCCATAACCAATAATATCAAAGGCGGTGTTAAGCCCGGTAAAGGAGATTACAAATGGGACATCGATACATGTATGGAACTCGACATTATGAATTATCTGCATTATGACAGTATTGATCGGATAAAAAGAAAGGATTCAAGTGAAGTGGGCAAGGATCTGGAAGCGCGTCTTGAGTGGTGCAGGAAATACGTAGGCGGAGGTGAACTCGATAAACTTATAAAACAGAGAGATAACGCTAAACACAAGACGGAAGAAATGCTTAAGGAGTTGGACGAGCGGCGGGAGACGGAGGGTCAGGGGGAAAGGGTCAGGGGTCAAGGCACAGAGGGCATGGCGCGGTTAAAAGACGAGATTGAAAAGCTGGAGAGACTGAAAGAATCAGGCGCGGATAGAGGCGGTATTGCGCTTCTTCAGAAAGGGTACAAGATCACACTTACGAGTGGAAAAGAGATAACGGTTGATGTCATATACTCCCTCACCTATTCTCCTCAGGGCGAGCTTGTAGTGAAAATGGAGGACACTGAAGAAACCAAGTACCTCATAAAACAAAGAGAAGACGGTAAATGGGAAGAAATACCTCTATATGATGGTGAGGAGATTACCATAATCACCTCACTGGGTGAAAAAAAGAAAGTAACCGCTAAAAGCATATACTTCCCCTCCTATTCTCCTCAGGGCGAGCTTGTAGTAGGTATGAAAGATACTGAAGAAACCGATCACCTCATAAAACAAAGAGAAGACGGTAAATGGGAAGAAATACCTCTATTACATGGTGAGGAGATTACCATAATCACCTCACGGGGTGAAAAAAAGAAAGTAACCGTTAAAAGCATATACCCCCACACCTATTCTCCTCAGGGCGAGCTTGTAGTGAAAATGGAGGACACTGAAGAAACCGATCACCTCATAAAACAAAGAGAAGACGGTAAATGGGAAGAAATACCTCTATATG
>JAHJBY010000095.1 GCA_018813285.1 Candidatus Omnitrophota bacterium | reverse complement strand
CCTCAATCTTTTTACACGGGCGATAAGCGCCTCGTCTCGCGAAACCACCATGCCGCCGTCACCGAATCCGCCAAGGTTCTTGCTGGGAAAAAAGCTGAGCGCTCCGGCGTTACCAAAATTACCGGCCTTTTTGCCGTTATGCACGGCGCCTATGGCCTGAGCGCAGTCCTCGACCACCTTAAGATCATATTTTAAGGCGATCCGCATTATCCTGGTCATATCCGCGCATTGCCCGTAAAGATGCACCGGCAAAATCGCCTTGACCCTCTTGCCTCTCGCCTCTCGCCTCTTGCCTCTCTTTAAGTATTCTTCGATCTTTTCCGGATCAATATTGTATGTTCCCGAATCGATATCGACAAACACCGGTTCCGCGCCAAGTGAGGATATCGCCTCTCCCGTAGCGAAAAAGGTGAACGGCGTCGTGATCACCTTGTCGCCCTTCCCCACGCCAAGCGCGTGGAGCGCGAGAATAAGCGCGTCCGTACCTGAGGCTACGCCCGCGGAATAGAAAACATCCGTATACGCGGCCACTTCCGATTCCAGCGAACTTACCTCTTCCGATAAGATAAAATGCTGGCTTTCAACGACCCGGGCCAACGCTTCATCAATTTCCTGTTTTATTGTGCTGTATTGCGCCTTGAGATCAAGCAACGATATCTTCATCATATCAACCTCTTCCTCTGTTTTCCTTGAAATACTCATAGTCATGCTTGACCATATCTTCGATCAACTCATTAAATGTTATTTTGTAATCCCATTTGAGCAATTTTTTGGCTTTTGAACAGTCCGCCACAAGCAGATCAACTTCGGCGGGCCTGAAAAAGTCCTTGTCCATTTTCACATGATCCTCGAAATTAAGATCCAGCATTTCAAAAGCCGTCTGGGCGAATTCTTTAACGGAATGGGTCCGGCCGGTCCCTATGACAAAATCCGTAGGTTCTTTATACTGTAGCATGGCGTGCATTGCTTTTATATATTCCGCCGCGTGTCCCCAGTCCCTTTTCGCCTCAAGGTTGCCTAAATACAACTTATCCGCAAGTCCGAGTTTTATCCGGGCGGCGCCGGAAGTGATCTTCCTGGTAACGAATTCAAACCCGCGCCGGGGTGATTCATGATTAAAAAGTATCCCGCTCGACGTGAACATACCGTACGCCTCGCGGTAATTCCGCGCAAGATCGTACCCGGCCACTTTCGATATGCCGTACGCGGAACGCGGATGAAATCTTGTCAGTTCGTTCTGCGGCACCTCCGCCGCTTTCCCGAACATTTCGCTTGAAGCCGCGAAATACGTCCTGCAATCGGGGCAAACGTTCTTTATGGACGAAAGCAAATAATGTGTCCCGTTGATATTAGCATTAAATGTTGAAAATTCATCTTCAAAAGAATAACTCACAAAACTCTGAGCGGCCAGGTGATAACATTCGTCAGGCTGAACTTCATTGATGATCCTATGCATGCTGGGGTAACTCTCCAGGGAACCACAATGTAATTTGATTCTCTCTTGAATATCTCGTATACGCCACAATCTATGCTGTTGATCTTCCAATGCCACGCGCCTGACGATACCGTGTACTTCATAGCCTAACTCCAGCAGATATTCGGCAAGATAGCTCCCGTCCTGCCCGGTTATACCTGTTATCAGCGCCTTTTTTTTAGCCATAATATTTCCTTTTTGTATCACAGATCCGCTTCAGCTTCTTTCTTAAACCATCCGATCGTACGGTTTAAACCTTCTTCAAGTGAAACAACCGGTTCCCAGTCCAATTCTTTTTTTGCTTTGGCAATATCCGGACGTCTCACTTTCGGATCGTTGACCGGGAGTTCTTCGTACACTATTTCACTTTTTGATTTTGTCATCTTTATTATTTTTTGGGCAAATTCAAGAATACTCATTTCTTCCGGATTACCTATATTCACAGGTTCATTGAGAGCGGAATCCATAAGTTTGATCAACCCGGCAACAAGGTCTGATACATAACAAAAACTCCTGGTTTGCGATCCGTCCCCATAAACTGTCAGAGGCTCATTATTTAGCGCCTGGTCTATAAAATTGGGTACGACCCTGCCGTCCTGATGGCGCATCCGTTCTCCAAAGGTGTTGAATATTCGGACAATTTTGGTATCTATGCCATGCGTCCTGTGATACGCAAGCGTTATCGCTTCGGCAAAACGTTTGCTTTCGTCATACACACCCCGTGGCCCGACAGGGTTCACGTTCCCCCAGTATGTCTCAGGCTGCGGATTGACAAGAGGGTCTCCGTACACCTCCGAGGTGGAAGCCAGAAGAAACTTAGCGCCATGCTCCTTCGCTACTCCGAGTGAGTTATGCGTCCCCAGCGACCCTACCTTGAGCGTTTTGATGGGATGCTCGAGATAATCCACGGGGCTCGCGGGAGATGCCATGTGAAGCACGTAATCCAGCTCACCCTTGACATCTATGTAATTTGAAACATCATGTTTTATGAACTCAAAATTCGGGTCATTCATCACGCCGGCAATATTCTCCATCCGGCCGGTTATCAGATTATCCATGCCAATGACATAATGCCCCGCGCTCAACAGTTTTTCTGTCAAATGCGACGCGATGAAACCGGCGCCACCCGTTAGTAATATCCTCATGTCTCTATCCTGCAACGAGCGGTAAACCATTCAACCGTCGCATCTAACCCTTCGCGCATTTTTACGCGCGGTTCAACGTGCAGGATATTTCTCAGCCGGCTTATATCCGCGTAAGTCTTGAGAACATCACCTGGGCGTTTTGGACCGTGAATGGATTTAATATTTTTACCCATTATTTCTTTCAACATCTCCGCGACATCAATAACTGAATGGGATTCGCCGCAGGCTACGTTGATAGCCATACCGGAGGCGCCAAGCGCCTCGCAAGCGGCAAGATTGGCATCAACCACATTCGCGACGAAAGTAAAATCCCGCGATTGTTTCCCGTCACTATCTATCAAACATGGCTCATCTTTAGCCAGACGCGCGATAAACGCTGGGATAACAGCCGAATACTTCGACTCGGGGTTCTGTCTCGGGCCGTACACATTGAAATATCTCAACGATACTGTCTCAAGCCCCATGGTCGCGGTAAATGTCCGGCAATAATATTCAGCCGCGAGCTTACTTACTCCGTAAGGCGATATCGGATCCGGGCGGAAGGTCTCTTCCTGAGGGAACTTTTCACAATCACCGTAGGCGGAACTGCTTGATGCGTATACCACCCTTTTTACCTTTTCGCATCGGGCGAGGAGCAATAAATTCAAAGTGCCGTTGATATTAACATCATTCGTCTCGAGCGGAGCTTCTACGCTCCTGGCAACGCTCCTTAAGGCAGCCTGATGTATCACATAGTCCACGCCTGAAAGGGCCTTTCTCATGTCATTTTTGAGGCGAATATCGCCTTTCTGAAATTCTATCTTATCCATGAACGGGGCTATATTTTTCTCATCTCCCGTGGAAAGATCGTCTATAACGCGAACCGATTTCCCCCGTTTTACAAGCTCCTCAACAATATTCGACCCAATAAATCCGGCGCCTCCGGTAACCAGGTATTTAGACATGTCCCCTCCTTTTCCAAACTCCTAGAGTTTGACGATGTTCTCAGATTTGATCTTTTTTTTCTCGAAAATGTCGCGCGTATCAAAGACCACCTTCGCGTTTTTAGCGATCACACTATAATCGATATCGCTGTGATCTGTCACAACTATTACCAGGTCCTGCTTTTTCAGTAAAGCTGGAGTTATTTTCCTGGAACGCGCCTTTATGCCATGAACATCCAAATACGGTATGAACGGATCATGATATGATAGCTTCACTTTTTTCTTCTTTAGCGCCTCGATAATATCCAGAGCCGGTGATTCTCGAAGATCGTTAACATCTTTTTTGTACGTAACGCCCATTAAAAGTATCTTCGCTCCCGCGAATTTGATCTTCTTTTCCTTAAGCATATCGCCAACCCTTTCAACAATATGCGCGGGGACACCGCGGTTGACCTTTGCGGCAAGGTCTACCATCCTTGTCTCAAATCCGACTTTACGCGCTTTCCACGACAAATATACGGGATCTGCAGGTATGCAATGTCCTCCTATACCGGGTCCCGGGTAGAATGGCATAAAACCGAACGGCTTAGTCTTCGCGGCCTTTATGACTTCCCATACATCTATCTTAAGCTTATGGCAAAGGTGCGCGAATTCATTGATCAGGCCTATATTGACGATGCGAAAAGTATTCTCCAAAAGCTTCGTAACCTCCGCGACTTCAGGGTTTGATACTCCCACGACCTTCCTGATAACAGACGAGTAAAGCAGCCTTCCTAATTCAGTACCGCGTTTATTAAAACCCCCTATAACCTTTGGTATATTGACAAAGCTGTATTTGGGGTTTCCCGGGTCGATTCTTTCGGGAGAGAAAGCCAGGTAAAAATCTTTGTCCATTTCAAGGCCGCTTTTCCTAAGCTCCGGCAGCATTATATCCCGGGTTGTGCCGGGATAAGTCGTACTTTCAAGCACAACTATCTGGCCATGGCGCAAATAACGGCTTAAAACCTTGCTCGCCCTTACAACATATGAGATATCCGGTTCCTTTATCTTTCTTAAAGGCGTAGGAACGCACATTATTACGGCATCGGAAACATTCAATACTTTGGGATCCGCGGTAACTTTAAATCTTTTAGTTTTTAGAATACCGGAGATCTCGGAGTCTGATATATCGTTTATATAGGACATACCTTTCCGCAGTTTTCTTATACGCCGCAAGTTTGTGTCCAGCCCGTTAACAGAAAACCCTTTTTTGCAGAATTCCAGCGCTATAGGTAATCCCACATATCCAAGGCCCATAACAGTAATTATTGCTTTTTTCTTTTTGATCTTCTGTTTCAAATCAATATAAACACTCATTATTGCTCCTTAAGTCTTCTGTCACCCTAAAGTGTGCCTAACAACTATCTTGCCCCGTGACTCTCCCCCAGATACTCCGCCAATGCTTCCTGCCAGGGACGCATTTGGCACCCTAACAATTTATTGAATCGTCCGTTATCCAGAACTGAAAAACCGGGTCTTTTAGCCGGCCTGCCGCATCTTTCCGACGATATACCCTTCACTTCGGTATTAATGTTCTTTAAAGCGAGTATTTTTTTCGCGAACTCGCACCAGGAACATTGCCCGGCATTGGATATGTGCAATATCTCCTGTCCTGCCGCCACGCCGGAAGCTATTATCCTTTTTAGGGCATTGGCAAGATCTTTCGTGTATGTCGGCGAGGCCGTCTGATCTTCCACGACTTCAAGCTTCTCGCCGGTTTCTCCTTTTGTAACGATCGTATCCACGAAATTCCTGCCATATCTTCCATACAGCCAACTGGTCCTCACGATCACATAATATGTGAGGCTTTTCATTACAATTTTTTCGCTCTCCAATTTTGTACGTCCATAAACGCCAAGCGGACCGGGTAGATCACTCTCTACATAGGGCGCTGTTTTTTCCCCGTCAAAAACATAATCTGTGCTTACCAGGACTACCGGAATTCCGGCAAGCTCCGAAACGGACGCAATGTTACGTGTACCTTCGACGTTTATCTTTTCCGCTTTGTCCTGTTCCCTCTCGCACCCGTCAACATCTGTCCACGCGGCGGCATGAACTATTATGTCCGGTTGCTCCGCCTCGATCACTTTCCTCGCCGCTTCAAGCTCGGTTATATCTACTTCGTGAAACTTCTTGACCCTTGACTCTTGTCCCTTGCCCCTCGCGATATCTATCCCAACAACGTCATGCTTATCAGCAAGAACATCGCAAAGATCCGTACCCAACATCCCGCTCGAGCCTGTAACCAGTATCTTCATGTATCTACCATTCACAATTATCAGCCTTCAGCTTTTTGCAACTCACCTCCGGCACCCTAAAGGGTGCCCTACTGCTCCATTTTAAAGTGTCAAAGTGTCAGAGTAT
>JAHJBY010000094.1 GCA_018813285.1 Candidatus Omnitrophota bacterium | reverse complement strand
ATGTATATCGAGGAGCCGCTTGAAGGTATCCTCCCCAAGATAATCCCCTCCATAAAAGAAAAGCGCCCTACAGAAGCCTGTAAGGCGCTTGTGCCTACTGCACCGCTAAGCAGTGTTTCGGCCAGTTGTCAACATTGGTTGGGATGCAGGGACTCGAACCCCGAACAAATGAACCAGAATCATCCGTGTTACCAATTACACCACATCCCAGCGGTAAGGTCTTTCGCGGACAATATTATACTATAAGTCCGTAATTTTTAAAGCGTTTTCTAGCTTTGTTTATACACTTTAGCCCAGGTATCCTTCAAGGAAACTATTCGATTGAACACCAGTTTGGCATCTGTCGTATCTTTGGGGTCCACATTAAAATAACCAAGCCGTTCGAATTGATATCGACTGCCAGGCGCGGCTCCCTTGATCGAAGGTTCAATATAACATTTTTTCAAAACCGTTAGAGATCCCGGATTGAGGTTCGAAAGGAATGCCTTTCCCTCTTCTGTTTTGTTCGGATCTCTTACCGCAAAAAGATGATCATATACCCTCACTTCAGCGGCTACGGCGTCTTTTGCCGACACCCAATGAAGCGTCCCTTTTACTTTCCGTCCGTCGGGGGCATCCCCGCCGCGTGTTGCCGGATCATATGTGCAATGGATCTCCGTAATATTCCCGCCATCGTCCTTTATAACTTCTCGACAGGTAATAAAATAAGCGTATCTAAGCCTTACTTCCCGGTTGAGTGTTAATCGAAAAAATTTCTTAGGCGGATCCTCCATAAAATCGGCACGCTCGATATAAAGCTCACGCGAAAACGGCACTTTCCGCGTCCCCGCTTCAGGGTCTTCCGGATTATTTATCGCATCCAGTTCTTCAGACTGCCCCTCCGGATAATTCGTGATAACGACTTTAACGGGATCCAGAACACTCATAACGCGCGGCGCGGTCCTATTAAGTTCCGCGCGTATGCAGTTCTCAAGCACCACCATATCAATAACACTGTTCATCTTTGATACACCTATACACCGGCAAAAATCCTTTACAGACTCCGGTGTATACCCGCGCCGTCTCATACCGCATATCGTCGGCATCCGCGGGTCATCCCATCCGCTCACGTACCCCTCATCCACCAGTTCCAAAAGCTTCCGTTTGCTTAAAATGGTATGACTCAAGTTGAGACGCGCGAATTCTATCTGCCGCGCGTGATTAACTCCTAATTCATCCAAAAACCAATCATATAGCCTGCGATGGGTCTCGAATTCCATAGTACAAATGGAATGGGTGATCTTCTCCACCGAATCCTCAAGCCCGTGCGCCCAATCATACATAGGATATATACACCACTTACTCCCTGTACGGTGATGTTCAGCGTGAAGTATCCTGTACATCACCGGATCCCGCATCAAAAGATTCGGGTGCGACATATCTATTTTTGCTCTCAGGGTTTTTGCTCCGTCAGGAAATTCTCCTTTTCGCATACGCTCAAAAAGATCGAGGTTTTCTTCAACAATTCGATCTCTAAAGGGGCTGTTCTTCCCCGGCTCAGTAATAGTCCCTCTGTATTTCCTGACCTCATCAAGGGATTGGTCACAAACATACGCTTTCTTTTTTTTAATAAGCTCTACCGCGTACTGATACATTTCCTGAAAATAATCGGAAGCATAAAAAAGCCTATCTTCCCAGTCAGCACCTAACCATTCTACGTCCTCGATCATGGAATCTACATATTCCTGTTCTTCCTTGCAAGGATTGGTGTCATCAAACCTGAGATTGAATTTTCCGTTATAGTCTCTGGCGATCCCATAGTTAAGACATATGCTTTTGGCGTGGCCGATATGCAGGTAACCGTTCGGTTCAGGAGGAAATCGGGTGTGAACGCGGCCCGCGTTCTTTCCCGCGGCCAGATCCTTATCGATCATTTCTCTAATAAAATTTGAATCGGTTTTTGGTGTGTCCATACTATGAATACCTTGAACGTTTTATCCCGGAAATAGATCACCGGGCAGCCTTCTTCATTCTTTCTAACACTTTTTTTTGCCCCATAATGTACATCATCTCAAATAAGCTCGCTCCGCCGGTTTTTCCGCTTATCGCTACCCGCGTCGGATGAATTATCCGAGCGGCCTTTATTGCTTTTTCATCGGCAAGTCTTCTGCAAGCATCTTCTATTGCCTCTACCGAAAACTCGCTAAGACCTTCTAATTTCCTGGCATACTCCCGCAGGATCTCTTTTCCCTCTTCTGACGAAAGATATTTTCTGTATCCTTTGTCCTCTTTGATGTAATCATCTGTAAAAAAACAATCCGTCCCTTCAACAAAACCATTAAGTGTTTTAAAGCGCACCTGATAAGCTTTAGTGAGATGTTCGAATTTATCCTTATCCAAAACATTCGAGGAATATCCATGCTCTTTAAGCTTCTCTTTTAGCAGCGGTATTAATTCTCTAGTGGATTTATTTTTTATATACTCGGCGTTGAGCCATTCAAGCTTCCGGTCATCAAACCGGGACTGGACATCCCCCATGTCGGAAATATCGAACAGTTCAACGGCTTCAGACAACGAGATTATTTCCCTGTCTTCTCCGGGAGACCATCCTAAAAGGATAAGATAGTTCGCTAACGCCGCAGGAAGTATTCCCTTTTTCTTATATTCCTCGACAGAAACCGCCCCGTGCCTTTTCGAAAGTTTAGCGCCGTCCGAACCCATCATAAGAGGGATATGCGCAAATTCAGGGAGTGTGCTTTCAAGCGCCTCGTAAAAAAGTATCTGTTTGGGCGTATTGGAAAGATGATCATCACCTCTCAAAATATGGGTTATACCCTGCGCGGCGTCATCTACTACACAGCAAAAATTATACGCCGGGGATCCGTCAGACTTGATCATCACCTGATCTTTTATTTGATCGGTATTAAAGGTTATCTTACCATGAATGATATCTTCCACCACGATCTCACGGCTTTTTTCGACTTTAAATATGATAGCGTCGCCTTCTCTGTAAGCTTTTCCAGATCCAAGTACTTTTTCGGCTGCTTTGCGGTATTCATCGAAACGTCCGCTTTGATATACAAGTTCACCATCCCAATCAAGGCCCATCCATTTGAGATCTGTTAATATTTCATCCAGGAATTTTTTGTCTGATCTCACGCGATCTGTATCTTCAACGCGCAGATAAAATTCACCGCCGGTGTGACGAGCGTATAACCAATTCAGGAGCGCGGTCCTGGCGCTTCCTAAATGTAAAAAACCCGTGGGGCTTGGCGCAAAACGTACTTTCACCATAACTACTCTTTTCCTATTTCCATTCCCAATTCCAAAGCGCGTAGATTCACGGAAACAAGTTCTTCTCTTGTTCTCAACATTGTCTTTATTACGTTCTTCAGAATGTCTTTTTCAAATATTCTTTTTCGTGAAGCATATATACCCGCAGTTATAATATTGGCGATTTTTACGTTCCCTATTTTAATGGCCTCGTCCGTAAGCGGTGCCTCAATTATTTTAATATCGTTCCGTTTGGGCTTTCCGACAGCCATAGAACTGTTCAATATAAGAAGCCCTCCGGATTTAACGCGCTTCTCAAACTTATCAAGAGACGGCGCGTTCATTACAATAGCTGTATCCGGATTAAAAACCGCGGGATTCGCTATCGTGTTTGAACTTATACGCACATATGAATGTGCTGTGCCTCCGCGTACTTCGGCCCCATAAGACGGAAGCCAAGTCACTTTAAATTCATGCAGCATCCCGGCAATAGCAAAAAATTTGCCCAAAACCATAACACCTTGACCTCCGAAACCGGCACTAATTATTGATTCGTTTACTTTATCCATCGCGTAACCTTATTTATCCTCTTTTATGACTCCAACGGGATACGTCGCGACAACCTCATTCTCTATCCGCTTTATGGACTCAAGCGGGGATAACCCCCAGTATGTCGGACATGGAGACAGTATCTCTACCATCGAAAAACCTTTTTTATCCAGTTGTCTCTTGAAAGATCTTTTTATAGCTTTCTTTGTTTTTATCACTTCTTTGGGCGAGGTCAGCATTGTGCGCTCAAGATACGTTACACCGGGAAGAACCGCCATCATTTCCATGATCTTGAGAGGAAAACCTTCTTTCTCCGATCTCCGGCTGTAAGGACTTGTAGCGGTAATCTGACCAAGAATAGTCGTCGGCGCCATCTGCCCGCCAGTCATGCCATATACGCCGTTATTGACAAAAATAATCGATATATTCTCCCCCCTGTTCCCGGCATGTATTGTCTCAGCCGTTCCGATAGCGGCCAGATCGCCGTCACCCTGATAAGTAAAAACAAGTTTGTCCGGATGTATCCTTTTTATACCCGTTGCTACCGCGGGTGTACGGCCATGCGCCGCCTCGGTCGTATCAAAATTCCAGTAATCATATGCCAGCACCGCGCAACCGACAGGCGCAACCGCGATCGTCGTCTCCCTCACGTCAAGTTCGTCGATAACTTCACAGATAATACGGTGAACCATACCATGCCCGCACCCGGGACAATAATGCGTTAACACGTCCTTCATCGAATTCGGCCTGGTATATGTCTTCCCCATTTATTACCCTCTGTTTTTTAATTTCTTAATGATAACTTCTTCTTCCGGAATGCCGCCACCCATACGTCCATAAAAAGAAACCTTATTGTCATCCTGGACGGCAAGACGAACATCTTCGACCATCTGCCCGGCACTCATTTCGACAACAAGAAACTCGCATCCGCGTTCTGCCAGTTTCCTGATCTCGGCATACGGAAAAGGCCATAACGTTTTCAAACGAACAAGGCCGATCGCATCACCGTCATCCCGCATGGTGTCGACACATGAACGGCCTATCCTGCCCGGTGAACCATAAGCGACTATTATTTTCGCGGCATCATCTGTCTTATATAATTCAGTTTTAATCTCGGATCTCTCAATATTTTTATATTTTTCCTGTAACCGCTCATTGTGCCTTTCAAGCGAGTTTTTCCCTGAACCCAATCGCAAACTTTTCGCGCTTAGGGGTTTTCTTCCTTCGGCTCCGGTCAACGCCCAGGGTTTGGGAATTATTCCAGACGGCTTAATATTGTCATCAAACGCAAGAGGCTCCATCATTTGTCCCAGCATGCCGTCGGCGAGGATCATTACAGGGTTACGGTATTTGTCGGCAAGGCTGAAAGCGTCATAAGTGAAATCGAACATCTCCTGCACAGTCGCCGGAGCGAGCACTATTGAACGGTAATCTCCATGCCCGCCGCCCTTTGTCGCCTGAAAATAATCTGATTGACTGGCGGCTATGTTACCAAGCCCCGGGCCGCCGCGCATAATGTTTACGATCACAGCCGGGAGTTCCGCTCCGGCAATGTATGAAATACCTTCTTGTTTAAGACTTATTCCCGGGCTTGATGAACTAGTCATAGCCCGCGCGCCGGCTACAGACGCGCCAAAAACCATATTTATGGCGGCAAGCTCACTTTCGGCCTGTATGAACGTCCCGTTCTCTTCTTCCATACGGCGGGACATATACGCCGTTAATTCATTCTGCGGTGTAATTGGGTATCCGGCGTAGAACCTGCACCCGGCCCGCAGGGCTCCTTCACCGCATGCTTCGTTGCCGGTAGATAAATATTTGATCTTACTCCTCCTCAACTATCTCGATCGCGCAATCAGGGCACATTACAACACATAATCCGCATTTTGTGCATTTCTCCGGGCTCGATAATACAACATATTTCAAGCCGCGCCCGTTGACATCGTCTGAAATCGATAACGCTTTCAGGGGACAAGCTTCCGCGCAAAACAAACATCCCTTGCATCTTTCCCTGTCTATCTTTAGTTTGTATTTTTTTTTGCCCATCACTTCATAACACCTCAGATCTTATCCATGCCGCCAGCTCATCCGGAGTAAGGTGGTATTTTCTTAAAAGTTCTTCCCGAGCTCCATGTTCGATGAACTGGTCCGGAAGGCCGAAACATTTTACCCGCACATCCCGTATATTTTCTCTTTCAAAAAATTCCAACACAGCGCTGCCGAAACCGCCGCTTGAGATACCTTCTTCCAGTGTTACGATCCTCTTTGTGCTTCTCGCAAGGTCCTCAAGCATTTCTTGATCCAAAGGTTTAATGAACCGCGCGTTTATAACCGAAGCCTCTTTCCCTTTCTTCGATAATATTTCCGCCACCTGAAGCGCGGTATTCACCATACTGCCAATCGCTACTAAGGCAACATCTTTGCCGCTTCTCAAACTTTCTGACCGCCCTGCCTGAATCGGCTTAAACGACGAAATGCTGACAAGAGATCCGGCAAAATCGCGCGGATACCTTATCGCGACGGGCTTGCCGTATTTGAGCGCGGCCTCAAGCATCGCTTCCAACTCAAATCCGTCTTTGGGCGCCATAACAATAAACCCGGGAAGATTTCGCGTATATGTTATGTCAAAGACTCCGTGATGTGTTGGCCCGTCTTTTCCCACAAGGCCGGATCTATCTATACAAAAAACTACCGGTAATTCTTGAAGAGCGACATCATGTATGAGCTGATCATATGATCTCTGAAGAAAAGTTGAATATATAGCAACGACGGGCTTGAATCCGTCTTTAGCAAGGCCCGCGGCAAAAGTAACGGCATGCGCTTCCGTGATCCCAACATCGTAAAATCTATCCGGGAACTTTTCGGCAAACCCGGTGAGCCCTGTTCCATGCTGCATTGCGGCCGTTATAACCGCCACTTTTTCGTCCTGTTCGCCAAGTTTGGTAATTTTTTCACCAAAATGCTCTGTAAATGTTTTATTGCATCCGTCCTCATCAGGTCCAGTCCCGGTGGCTATATCAAACGTCGAAACACCATGCAGCCTTGTTGGGTTTTCTTCCGCGAACTTATATCCTTTTCCCTTCTTTGTTATTACATGAATGAAAACGGGTTCTTTCAGGATAAGTGTGTTTTGGAACGTCGAGATCAGTTGGCCGATATTGTGGCCATCAATCGGTCCGAAATAACGAAAACCCAACTCCTCAAAAAGAATACCGGGCAAAAGAAGATTTTTCACTCCTTCCTGAAATTTTCTCACGGTGTTATATGCCGCCGGGCCAAGTTTTGGAATACTTCTAACGACCTTTTCGGCCTCGTCCCTCACCCTATTGTACACCGGGTTGGTCAACACCTTATTCAGATAACGGCTCATGGCGCCTACAGGCCGGGATATCGAATGCGCATTATCATTTAAAACCACAAGTAGATTGGTTTTAAGGTTGCCCGCGTTATTCATCCCTTCAAAAGCCAGTCCGGATGAAAGCGCCGCGTCACCGATAACGGCTACCACCTTGTTATCTCCGCCCTTCATATCTCGCGCGCATGCCAGACCCAACGCGGAAGATATAGAGGTCGCGGAATGCCCGCAGGTGAACGGATCGTGTTCGCTTTCGTCCTTATCAGGAAATCCGCTTAAGCCGCCCATTTCCCTGAGCGTATCAAAATTACGGTGCCTTCCGGTAATAAGTTTATGCGCGTAACTTTGATGTCCCACATCCCACACGATCTTATCTCGGGGGCTATCAAGGCAATAGTGCAGAGCTATAGTGATCTCGACCGCGCCGAGACTGGAGGCAAGATGCCCTCCCTTCAGGGAAGTCGTACGGATTATTCTCGACCTTATGTCAGCGGCAAGTTTTTCCAATTCATCGGGCGAGAGAGATTTGAGATCCCCTGGAGATGTTATCTTGTCTAATATTTTATACATTTGCGTCATTGTACCACATCGCCCTCTTTTATCAATTATCCGCGGCAAGTTTTTTTGAAGTCTTTCTTTACGAATTCTCCGGAGGCGTTTTTCTTAAGAACTTCGATCCTCTGTTTCGCCTTGTCCAGTTTCTGCCGGCACTCTTTAGAAAGTTTGACCCCTTCCTCGTATTTCTTAAGCGAATCATCCAGTGAGAGGTCGCCTCCCTCTAATTCCGCAACGATCTTCTCGAGTTTTTCCATGGCTTTCTCAAAACTGATATCCTTCATAGCGCGCTCCGTATTTTTGGGATCTTTAAGATCCAAATTTTCTCCGGGAAACTATTTTTCAACCCGGCTGTCTACCACACCTTTGGCAAAACGCGTAACCAGGCGATCACCTTTCTTTAATCTACCGGCATCCTTAATGACTTCATCATCCGCGAACGTTATGCTGTATCCCCTGTCCAGGACAGAAAGCGGGCTCAAAGTCTCAAGCTTGCCGTTGATCAAATAGAATCTGGCCTCGGATAATTCCACGTAATGCCTTATTTCGATCCCGGCCCGCCTATCAAGATCATCGATCTCTTGTTCGAACTGTAACAATACGTTTATCGGTTCTCTGAGAACATATTTATCGCTTAAATTCACAAAGCGCGCGTTTAACACACTTAACTTTGCTTCAATTGCCGCGTCCAGATCCTCCCGGCAGGTTTCTACGCGGGATATAAGTTCATCTTTACGCGGTATCACCAATTCGGCGGCAGCCGACGGAGTGGCAGCGCGTTTGTCGGCTGCAAAATCGGATATTGTGTAATCAATTTCATGTCCTACGGCGCTGATAACCGGTATATCAGATCCAAATATGGCCCTGGCGACAATTTCTTCATTAAAGGCCCACAGATCCTCTATGCTGCCTCCGCCCCGGCCCACAATTATGGTATCAATCGGATTTTCATCCAGTTTTTCGTCGATTATACGCAGATTATAATCGTTTAGAGTATTTATCGCTTCAACGATCTCATGTTTAGCGTCATCCCCCTGAACTTTTACCGGCGAGATCGTTATCTCTATATTCGCGAATCTACGCCCGGCAACTTTTAATATATCCTTGATCGCGGCGCCTGTACCGGAAGTTACCACTCCAATTCGAGCCGGTAAAAATGGAATTTCTTTTTTGTGCTCTTCGTCGAATAATCCTTCGTCATGAAGTTTTTTCTTAAGCTGTTCAAATGCCGCCTGCAGCGCCCCTTTTCCTTTGGGTTCCGCTTTTTCAATGTACATTTGATACTGGCCCTGTTTTTCATAAACACCGATCTTACCGTAACACAGAACTTGCATTCCATCTTCCAGATCGAACTTGAGCTTTGAGGCCCCGCCTTTAAACATAACACATTTCAGTATAGCGTTAGCGTCTTTAAGGCCGAAATAAAAATGGCCGGACGCGGGAACACGAAAATTCGAGATCTCTCCTTCCACCCAGATCCCGTCGAACCCCTCTTCCAGAACAAAACGTACGTCCCTGGTTAACTCGGTGACATTGTAGATACGCGCGTTTTTATCCGTCATAACCCACTTGTACCCTTTTAATCGCGTCGGCCCTCGCGGTTTCATCATCAATATCTATGATAACTCCGCGCATTTCGACATTTTCTTCGGCCATTTCGAACCGTATCGGAAGCCGCGTAACAAAATGTTCTATGATCCGCTCTTTGTCCCTTCCGATAACTGAATCATAAGGGCCTGTCATCCCGCAATCCGTAATGTAAGCTGTACCTTTAGGAAGGATCCTCTCGTCCGCTGTCTGAATATGCGTATGGGTCCCCAGCACGGCGCTTACCTCGCCGTCCAGATACCACCCCATCGCGATCTTTTCGCTTGTAGCCTCGGCATGTAAGTCCACAATGATTATGTCGGCTAACTTTGAAACCGTCTTGATCTCTTTTTTTACCCGCGCGAAAGGGCAATCAACAGCATCCATAAAAACACGCCCGATAATATTTATTACCGCGACTTTTTTGCCTGAAGCAGTATCAACGACAGTGGAACCCCGCCCGGGGGCTCCTTCAGGATAATTGGCCGGCCTGATGAGCCTGCCCGACACTTTGAGATAGTCGTATATGTCCCTTTTTTTCCATATGTGGTCGCCCGAAGTCAGTACATCTATGCCGCTTTCTAAAAGCTCATCGGCAAGCCGCGGGATAAGCCCGCTGCCGGCGGCCGCGTTCTCACCGTTCGCTACCACAAGATCTATACTTTCGTCTTTTCGTAAATCAGGCAGAAGTTTTTTTATTATGGTCCTGCCCGGCTTTCCGACAATATCACCAAGGAACAATATGCGCATAATATCACCTCGCGTATTCGATAGACCTTGTCTCCCGAATAACCACTACTTTCACCTGACCCGGATATTGCAATTCACCTTCAATGCGTTTTTTAATATCCATCGCTATGATCGAGGTTCTGGCATCATCAACCTTATCCGGTTTTACCATTATTCTGATTTCACGACCCGCCTGGATCGCGTATGATTTTTCAACTCCATCGAATGAATCCGCTATCGCCTCAAGGTCGCCGAGCCTCTTTACATAAGATTCAAGCGACTCACGCCTGGCACCGGGACGGCTCGCGCTTACCGCGTCAGCGGCCTGGATCAAAACGGCTAAAAGTGTTCTCGGCTCAATGTCTCCATGATGAGCTTCTATCGCGTGGACCACTATTTCCGGCTCACCGTATTTTTTAGCAAGATCGGCTCCGAGTTTTGAATGCGTACCTTCCATCTCATGTGAAACAGCCTTACCGATATCATGCAAAAGCCCGATACGTTTGGCAAGCCTTATGTCCAGTCTTAATTCCCCGGCCATAGTGGCCATGAGCATCGCCGCTTCCTTTGAATGCTGCAAGACGTTCTGCCCGTAACTTGTGCGAAATTTTAACCGCCCCAACAGTTTCACTATTTCAGCATGCACACCGTGGATACCCATATCGAGAAGCGCGTTTTCCCCTTCTTCTTTTATGAGCGCTTCCATCTCTTTTTTAACCTTCCCGACCACTTCCTCTATGCGCCCGGGATGGATCCTGCCGTCTTCCAAAAGCCGCTCCAAAGATCTCTTCGCTATTTCTCTCCGGTATTTATCGAACCCTGAGATGATCACCGCTTCCGGTGTATCATCGATTATTACATCCACACCGGTTGCCATTTCTAACGCCCTGATGTTTCTCCCCTCACGCCCTATTATCCGCCCTTTCATCTCTTCTGACGGAAGATTGACAACGCTTACCGTCGTGTCGACGGTATGATCCGCGGCACATTTTTG
This sequence comes from Candidatus Omnitrophota bacterium, assembly GCA_018813285.1. Lineage (GTDB taxonomy): Bacteria > Omnitrophota > Gorgyraeia > Tantalellales > Tantalellaceae > JAHJBY01. The sequence continues at coordinate 621 of JAHJBY010000094.1, read as the reverse complement.
GATAGCAAGTCCGACTATCTTCCGCGCCTCTTTATCCGCCTTGTCGTGGGCTTCTTCCTGTATCTTTTTTATCGTGTAAGCGGCGTCCGTTTTCGCCTCTTCTTCCATCTTATCGATAAGCATTCTCTTTGCCTGCTCCTTGCTCATCCCGGATATCTGCTCAAGCCGTACCTTTTCATCCTGGATCAACTTGTCAAGATTCGTTTTTGCGCGATTTATCTCTTCTTTCTGCCGGCGTGCCTCTTCTTCAGACTTTTTAAGGTCTTGTCCCTTTTTCTCAATAAGCTCGACTTTCCGATCCAGGTTTTCTTCTTTCTGCATCAGACGCCTTTCCATGGCCTGAACTTCTTTTTTGCGTACCCTTGTTTCTTCCTCAAATTCTGTCCGCATCTTTAAAAGCATGTCTTTAGCCTGCAATGTGGCCTCTCTACTTCTCTTTTCAGCTTCGGCCTTTGAATGCGTTATAATGGTCTTCGCCTTGTCTTCAGCCCTTTTGATTTTCATACCGGCGGTATATTTTCTCAGCACATACCCTAAAGCAAGTAAAAATACGCTGCCAAGAACAATAAACCCGGCATCAGTGATGCTCAAAAACTCTCTCATCCCTACCTCCTTATCTAT
>JAHJBY010000093.1 GCA_018813285.1 Candidatus Omnitrophota bacterium | reverse complement strand
ACGCGAAAAAGCAAAAACTGGTTCCGGCACGAGGAGGGTATGCCCGTTTTGAGGGGAGTTAGCTAAAAACCCGGGCCGCGCTATAAATTATATTGTTATTTGGGCGCTCGAATGGTACACTAAAACTCTTTAATGGAGAAATATACTGCCGGAATAGTCGAAATTAGGACGATCTTACGGTGTGGTAAAAAAGCAAATTCCTATCAGGAAGAACAGGAGTGTACTTAAAATGAAGAAAAAACTTCTCTTTGTCTCTGATTTCGACAAGACACTTTCTACAGGAGATGTAGGGTGTATACTAAGCGCAAAGTTGGGAATATCTCAGGAGCAATACGAACACAAGATCGAGGAAATACAACGCAGAAACATCGTACAACTCGGCGGGGAACTCGCGCATTTGATGATTCGGGATCCTGATTATATCGGAAAAGTAAGCAAAGACCTTCTTTATGAGGTAGGGAAAGAGGTTGAGTTAAAAAAAGGGGTTACCGAACTCATGAAGATATTGTCTGAAGGAATTGACAATTATCGTTTCAGTACGTATGTAGTGTCTGCGGCGCCTCAAGAATGTGTTGTGAAAGCAGTAGAACACATCTTACCCGTTGAGAACGTCTACGGGACAACTTTTATTTATAGAGACAACTTCGTCCAGGATGTTAAACGGACCAATGCCGGGCATGCGAAAGTATCCACTATCGATATGTTGAAGCTAAAAGAGAATGTTACAAGAGATGCCATAATATACGTCGGAGATGGTTCCAGCGATGTCCATGTAATGTTACACGTTATGTCCTACAATGGTTATTCAATAACGGTTTCTCCGGCACCTTACATGGGGCACATCTGTCGAAGAAGTGTTATATCTGATAATGTTCTTTCCATTTTAGTGCCAATCCTTGAGGATCTTTTAAAATATAATAAGGAACAGGTCCGGGCATACTTTGAAGGCAGAGGACATTCAATTTTAGAATGGAATAGAGCTGATACAGAGTGGTTAGATATTGCTTAATAAAAACGCAATAGTTATGTGAATTTTGTCTTCCGGAGTTGGAAGGTGTTATGTGTGAACGCGAACATGGAGGTGTTAGACGTGGTTACAAGTAAGTATCCCATATGCAGGCGTTATGGGGGGAATCCTATCTTGACAGGTAAGGATTTTCCCGCTGACGCTGATATTAAATCTGTTTTTAATTCCGGCATCGTAAAGTACAATGATATTTATCTGATGGTTTGCCGGGTGGAGAATTCCGCTTTACTTGACCGTTTTTGGATAGCGGAAAGCACGGACGGTTATCATTTTGAGCCGCGGCTAGAACCAGTGGATATGCCGCACGATGATCCGGAGTTTATGGAGTATGCCGGCAGCATGTATTATGATCCGCGATTGACAAAAATCGGGGATACATACTACATAGTCCATGCCGCGCATTCAAGTCACACATGCCGGCTGAGTCTGGTGAAAACAGAGGACTTTAAGAAATTTCAATGGATGGGATTTATTTCTGAAACAGATAACCGCAATGGGGTGCTTTTCCCGGAGAAAATCAACGGATTGTACGTGCGCCTTGATCGGCCCAATACCGGAGCCGATACTGGTGATATTTGGGTATCTTATTCTCCGGATTTGATCTTTTGGGGAAAGAGTGAATGCGTGTTTAAGAACTGGCAGGGGATTCGCTGGGCCTGGACAAAAATCGGGCCGGGAGCCACTCCTATCAAAACACCCGGGGGATGGTTGACTATTTTTCACGGAGTGCGTAGCCAATGTAAAGCGCATTTTGTTTATCAATTGGGTGTTTGTCTTTTGGATTTGGATGATCCGTCAAAAGTCAAGGCTATGTCTGAAAGCGCGATCTTGATTCCCGAGGAACAATATGAACTTGTGGGACAGACTCCCAGCGTGGTGTTTACCTGCGGGGCTGTGGCGGAGGATGACGGTGAGATTAAGATTTATTACGGCGGCGCGGATACAGTTCAATGTGTGGCGATCACAAGCGTAGAACGGCTTATTGATGCATGTTATAATCGGTAAAATAGGTTTACAAAAAGAAAAGATCCGCCTTCGCCAAACTTCTTGATGTTGTTGGGCTACGGTGGATCAATTCGATCGAATAACTTGTGCTCCTTGTCAGTCGCATAAGTCATGATCTCATTAAAATAAGGAGGAAACACAGTGCAAGAAGCTGACATTGTTGATGGAAAGAAAACTCTGCGCGATCGTCTTCCAAAGCGCACCAAGATGGCCTATTCTCTTGGCACGGCAGTTGATATGTGGGGTCTCTGGTTGTATCCGGCTGTTGCTTTTGCTGTTTTTAATATGTATTTGGGTGTATCTCCGTGGTTGGTGGGTTTGGCGCTTACATTGATCCGAATCTTTGATGCCGTTGTTGACCCTGCAATGGGGTGGCTGTCCGATAATTTGCGTTCCAAATGGGGCCGCCGGCGTCCTTTTATTTTAATCTTCGGTATTTTAAGCGGGCTGGCTCTGCCGATTTTGTTTTTGGTTTCGCCGTCCTGGGTGGGGATAAAATTCCTCGGTGTATCCGTGGTGTTTTGGTACATGATGCTCTCCACCATGGTTTATATCCCCATAATCAGCGCTTTTACCGTGCCTTACTACAGTTTGGGCGCGGAAATGTCACCTGATTATGAAGAACGTACCTCTATCATGTCCTATCGCAGCATGGCTCAAAAGGTTTCAGAATTGGGCAATTTTTATGCTTTACGGTTTACAAACCTGGCCTGGTTTCTTATTCCGGGAACAGGACAAAAGAATACTCTCCTGGGAATACAGGTATACACCGCAATATTGGGTGTGGTAATGGCTATTTTTGCTATCGTTGTCTTCTTTAGAGTGAAAGAACGTTATTATGAAAAAGTGGTGGTGAAGGTTACTGAAAAAATTTCCATTCTAAGTGGTTTGGGTGAGACTCTTAAGTGTATGCCGTTCCGCAAGATGATGGTTGTGGGCGCTGCTTTTACTTTGGGAACGAGTATGGTGGGTTCGCTTGGTTACTATGCCACGGTTTTTTATGTATCCGGCGGCAATAAAATTGTCGGAGACAATTGGCAATTTTGGATGGGTGTGGCTTTTATGGCGGGCGGCCTTATGGGGGTTCCGCTGCATGCGGCTCTGGCGCATCGGATTGGAAAGCGCAGAGCGATAGTGGTAGCCTGCTGTATAGGAATATGCGGTTACGGCGGTTCCTGGTTCCTGTATACGCCGGCGATCCAGTGGTTGCAAACGGTAGCGTCGTGTTTAATGGGAATGGCCGCGGCTTCTCTCTGGATGCTGCATAGTTCCATCGGTGCCGACATTATTGACTTTGATGAGCTTAATACGGGTGAAAGAAGGGAAGGTTCTTTCACCGCTTGCGCCTCCTATATTCTTAAGCTTGGAAATTCATTAGGGTATACTTTTTCCGGTCTTATTTTAACATGGGCGGGGTTCACCTGGAAACTCAAGGTGCAGGCACCTGAGACCATATTCTGGATTCGATTCAGTTTAGCTACTTTGCCGATTATGGGTCTCATCATCGCTATTATTTTTGTTTTGAGCGTGAAATTGACAAAACAAAGATCCGGTGAAATCCGCAGGAGCCTCGAAGATCGCAGGGGTACGGTGTAAATAACTGTTCGAAGGCTCTTCGCTTTATAAATGGGTGCAGGCGTGGGGATCTACGGCCGAGTTGTAGGGAAGATAGATCCCGGCCTTGCTTTCTTTTGCCTGCATCTAAAATCCTCATTATTGTCCTCTGTCACCATAAATATGACACACGATGTTACACAAAACTGTAGTTGATTTGTAAGTGCTGCAAATATATTGATTTAATTACATAATTTTGTGTGTCACCGACACAACCCGGAATTGCTTGTAATATTTCTGTTGTGGGACTAAAATATAATGGTTCTACACCTTCCATAATAAGCAGGCTTGTTCACTAAGGAGGAGAAAAGGAATGGAGTTACTTCACCGACAGGAACTATCAGCGTCACATATTATTTACGGAAATATCATGAAGAAAACTCTTCTCACCATAATATTGTCATTGTTGGTTTTCGTTCCCGCAGGTTTATCTCAAGAGGGGACCAAGGCGGGTACTTCGATAAAAACAGATACGGTGCAGCATGAGCAAGCGGATAAAGTTCTCAGCACGTTGGAAACCGCTAAAAGCGGACAAGTTAAGATCGAAAGGACTTCGGAACAATTAGCTAAAGAAAAAAGAGAAATAGAACAGCAGAAAACTGATCTTATTACTAACGGATCCGGCTCATCCACTGAAGACCCGGCTGTAAAAAAACAACTGAAACTTCTTGAGAAACAGCAGCAACTTATAGAAGCAAAAGAAATGGCTATAGGGGAGAGGATACAAGCGACAGAACAGGCTATAGCTGTCATAGAACGAAAAATATACATAATCAACGACGAAGGCCTTACTTTGAATGATATCAGACGTGAATCCAAACAGATGCGCAAGTCTTTACGTGCTGACGAAAAGGAGAAAGCCTCTCTTAAGAGCCGGATCCCCTTGATAAACATGGAGATAAGGGCCATAGAAAAAGAGATCGCGGGGCAAAAAATACTTCGAGACCTTAAGGAACATGACAAAGATGCCATGAAGGATTTGATCAAAGCGAATGAATTACGTCTTACTGATACCCTTGCGGAGATAGACCTTATCAACGAGAGGATAGCATTCATTGATGTACAAATAGAAATAGCAAAAGATTACTTGAGTGTTTTGTGGGAAAAACGCCTGGATATTATGAAGAAGAAAATGTTTGTTCCCGCGCCTTATGCCTTTGATCCTTTAGATACGGTGTTGTTGCTCGTTTTGTTCGTTTGTTTTCTCCTCATGTCTATCGTAAAGCGCAAAGCCAAAGAGGGACCCGCCCAGGAAGAGGCGCAAGGCGCTCGTATCGGTTTTTTAATAAAGCCCTCAAAAAGGATGCTATCAGGGGGTATGATATTTTCCATAATTTATTTTATTTTGTCTTTTAGCGGGTGTCATCAGCTGGCTATATATCTGACATGCAGGGTAGCTCTCATCATTACTGTAACACTTGTACTTTTGGGTGTACAACGTTTGATAAAAATGCTCTTTCAAAAAATAATATCCACAGAAAAGGAAGGCTCAAAAGAACGTACTATGATCAAGACCGTCCTGGATATGTTGGGTACACTTTTAGGATGGGGGCTATTTTTTCTGGGTGGATTCCTTGTGGTTGATATGCTGGGGATGAGTAACGAAGCCGTGGACCTTTTTATTCAAGTTGTGCATAAGCCGTTCTTTACTCTGGGAGATGTAAACATCTCGGCATGGCTGTTTTTTAAAGCTGTGGTTATATTGTGGGTGTTCATCACCGGATCTAACCTTTTAGACGGGTTTCTGCGCAAGAGTGTGTATAAAAGGGTACACTTTGATGATAGTGTACAGTATACCTTTTCGGTGACAATAAAATACGTTATGTTTATTATGGGCGTGCTTATCGGACTGTCCGCTCTGGGGGTGGAACTTGCAGCACTTACTGTTTTTGCCGGCACCATAGGTATTGGTATCGGTTTTGGACTTCAGGATATAGCCAAGAATTTTGTAAGCGGCCTCGTTATGCTGGTAGAGAGGCCTGTGAAGGTGGGAGATTATATCGAAGTTGGCGGCCTTCCCGGAAAAGTAAAGGCCATAAAAACAAGTAGCACGATAGTAGACACTTTTGATAATATTTCGGTTATCGTTCCTAACGCGGAATTCATGAGTCAGAAGGTCATAAACTGGAGTTACAGTGACAAAATAACACGCATAAAACTTGCGGTTGGTGTCGCCTACGGTACGGATACCGAACTTGTCAAAGCCACCTTGCTTGAGGCGGCCAAGGGCCATCTCGACGTTTTGAAAAGACCGGAACCATATGTATGGTTCACTGAATTTGGGGATAGTTCGCTTAATTTTGAACTTTATGTATGGACGATAGATCCTAATCACAGATTTACCATAAAAAGCCAGCTTAATTTCGAAATAAACAGACTTTTCAAGGAGAAGAGCATAACGATCCCTTTCCCGCAAAGGGATATTCATTTTAAATCAAGTGATGTGCCTTTGAAGTAGGTAAGGGTTCGATCTTATGATCGGCTCTCTATGGAATATGTTCAAACAGCGTCTATTCGAGGAGTTGGTATAAATGAGTAGCCAGAAACCAATAATCAGTAACCTGATCGGCAAAGCGCTGAACATTGCGGGACTGGTGGACTACCAGGACGGGGCTGTTGTTTCCAGGATCGTTCTTAAAAAAGAGGCCGGAAATATCACGCTTTTCGCGTTTGATAAAGGCCAGGGACTTAGTGAGCACACGGCGCCTTTTGATGCGTCAGTTTTCATCACCGATGGTGAAGCGAATGTTACGATCGCGGATAGCGTACATAAAGTAAAATGTGGTGAAATGATTATAATACCTGCCAATAAACCCCACGCCTTACACGCGGCTGAACGTTTCAAAATGCTGCTAGTTATGATAAAGTCAATTTAAGCCTTACCCACCAAATTAATGATCTATTTTTTGGCGCATGATCGTTCTTGTCGAGATTATTCCCCTTGTTATTCTGTTTTGTCAAATTTTTCCAGAACAAGGGCTACGATAAAGCATGTATTCGCGGCCAGGAAATAACCGTTTGATGAAGTGAAGACAACGTCGAACAGATTTAAGCCTTTTGTTTGCAGGATGAGTCCGCTTAATATCGCGAGAAATCCCATCATTACCAGAACGCCCACGGCCAGATTCATTTTTCGCATATCTATCCTCCTGTGTTATTTCAAATACATTATATAGCATCATTTACGTAAAGCAAGTCATAAGTTTTAAACCCTTGTCTAAACCGGCTTATGACTATATAATAAATCCATGAAATCTCGGAAGAATCAGGCTGTGGGGGTGTTCGATTCCGGAGTCGGCGGGCTTACGGTCGTTAAAAGCATCCGGAAGCATCTTCCGGATGAGGATATCATATATTTTGGTGATACGGCCAGGGTTCCCTACGGGAACAAATCCAGGGAGACAGTAAAAAGGTTTTCCAGGGAGATCATTGATTTTCTTATTGGACGGGGAGTTAAGATAGTTGTAGCCGCATGCAATACGGCGTCAAGTTTAGCTGTTCCGTCTATAAAAAAGGAATATTCCGTACCTGTACTGGGTGTTATAGATTCCGGCGTGCGGATAGCCGCACGTGTTTCTAAAAGCGGAAGGATCGGAGTGATAGGCACAGATTCCACGGTACGGAGCCGGGCGTATGACAGCGCGTTAAAAAAATGTGATCCATCATGTACGCTTTTTTCCAGAAGCTGTCCGTTATTTGTTTCGCTCGTCGAGAACAGGTTTTCCAGGGATCCTGTCACGCGCGCAATAGCGGAACGATATCTCAAATATTTTGATGGGAAACATATAGATACGCTTATACTGGGATGCACTCACTATCCGATCTTGAAAACGGCTATTCACGACATAATGAAAAAAGTTATTCTTGTAGATTCCGCCACCGGTGTGGCGCAGTCGGTAGCTATTATGTTGGACAATGCGGGATTGAGGGCAGCAAAAAGAAAGAGGGCGGCGCGTATACAGTGTTTTGTCAGCGACGACCCAACGGGTTTTAAAAAAGCGGCGAATATTTTTCTTAAAGAAGAATTTGATGTAAAAAAAACAGTTGTAGGATAAACGGAGCAGCTTATGAGGACCAGGTACATAGATGCGGAAATCATAAAAAATACGATCAAGGATCTGTGTATCCAGGCGAATACCATTTTGCGTCCTGATGTTCTTGAAGCGATAAAGGAGCTGTACCGGAGAGAGTCTGATGGCTTTGCGAAAAACATGCTTGGGGCGCTTATCCAGAACGCCGACATTGCGCGCCGTGATAAACTGGCACTATGTCAGGATACGGGAATGGTCACAGTTTTTATCACTGTAGGTGGAGATGTGTTTATCCGCGGCGGAAATATTACAGAAGCCGTAAATGAGGGAGTTGCGGCCGCGTACGAAGAAGGCCATTTCCGAAAATCTGTCGTGGCCGATCCGTTGTTGCGGGGAAATACCGGTACCAATACGCCGGCGATTGTACATATAGATGTTATTGGCGGCGATAAGCTTATGATCGCGGTTATGCCAAAAGGGTTTGGATCGGAAAATAAGAGTAGAACAATAATGTTGAACCCTACCGCCGGATCCGATGAAATAGTGGAATTTTGTGTGGAGACCGTGAAACTGGCAGGTCCGGACGCGTGTCCTCCTTATGTTTTAGGGGTAGGGCTCGGCGGGACTATGGAACAATGCGCGAGCCTGGCAAAAAAAGCTCTTCTTAGACCCTTGAACATTGCCAGCTCTAAACCCCACCTTGCGGAACTGGAAGACAGGATAAAGAAAAAAGTGAATGAATTGAAGATAGGCGTAATGGGACTTGGCGGCGCTTCCACCGTATTGGCCGCGGTGGTGGAGACGACCCCTACACACATCGCGGGATTGCCCATGGCGGTTAACTTATCATGTCACGCGCTCAGGAGCGCGAGCGCGGTTATTTAAAAATGCAGGGGCGGGGTTTCCCCGCCCCTGATTGAGACGAATCGGAAAAACAATGAAAAAGATAAACACACCGTTAATGGAAAATGTGATTGCCGATTTGAAAGCCGGTGACGAAGTATTGTTATCCGGGGTTATTTTTACGGCGAGAGACCAGGCACATTTAAAGTTGTGTGAACTCATAGGGCAAAACGAAGACCTTCCGGTGAATATCGCGGGGCAAGTGATCTATTATTGCGGACCGACGCCATCGGCGGACAGAGTAATAGGTTCCTGTGGCCCTACGACCTCGAGCAGAATGGATCCATTTACGCCTCCTCTTTTAAAAAAAGGCGTTAAAGGGATGATCGGCAAGGGCAGGCGCTCTTCCGGGGCGCGCGACGCGATCGTGCGTGAAAAAGCGATATATTTCGCGGCACCGGCCGGTGCCGGGGCGTATTTGAACGGTAAAGTGACATCCTGCGAGGTAGTTGCTTTTCCCGATCTTGGCCCAGAGGCGATGCACAAACTGACAGTAAAAGATTTTCCGTTGATAGTGGTTATCGACGCTTTCGGCAACGATATTTACGCGCGTTTTAACTGATCGGGCGCAAAAAAAGGGACAGACATGAGGCAGGATGGTCGGCTGGCTAACGGAACAAGAAAGATAAAGATAACCCCGAATTTCATAAAGTACGCGGAAGGGTCGTGTTTGATAGAAATGGGGGATACGCGGGTGGTGTGTACGGCCAGCGTGGAAAATGGTGTTCCGCGTTTTCTGAGAGGGCAGGGCACCGGTTGGATCACAGCGGAGTACGGCATGTTGCCTGCGTCCTGTCAGGGGAGAGTTTCGCGCGAAGCTACCAGCGGTAAGAAAACCGGTCGCACGCACGAAATTCAAAGATTGATAGGCAGAAGCATGCGGCTTGCTTGTGATATGAATCTTTTGGGTGAGAAGACAATATGGCTGGACGCTGACGTGCTTCAGGCGGATGGCGGAACTCGTTGTGCGAGTATTACCGGGAGTTTTGTCGCGCTTGCGCTCGCGCTCAATAAACTGAAAAAGAACGGAGACATAGATGTTATGACGCTTAAGCATTTTATCGCGGCTATCAGCGTAGGTATAGTAGGCGGAAAAGCCTGTCTTGATCTGACCTATGAAGAGGACGCCAGGGCGGAAGTGGATATGAATGTTATCATGACGGATCTTGATAAGTTTGTGGAAGTGCAGGGAACTGCTGAAGGCGCGGCTTTCAGTAAGGATGACATGGACAAAATGCTCGAACTTGCCCGGGCAGGCATCGGACGTTTGATGAAGGTCCAAAAGGAAATACTTGAGAAAACCATCGGCTTTCAAAGCCTGGATAAGGGGAAATTATGACAGAGATCCTGATAGCTACTTTTAACGAGAATAAGAGGCGTGAGATCAAAGCGCTTTTTACGGGGTACAGAAAGATAAAGATCATGATGCTGAATGACCTGAAGATACATCCACCGATGATAGTCGAGGATGGCAAGACTTTCAGACAGAACGCTGTAAAAAAAGCCGTGATCATGTCCCGTTTTTTTGATGGTTTTGTAGTGGCGGATGATTCCGGGCTTGAAGTAGCCGTTCTTAACGGCAAGCCGGGGATAAGGTCAGCCCGCTTCGCCAGAGTGAACGCGACAGATACGGAAAATAATGCCAAGCTTCTTAATTTACTTGAAAATGTTCCTATAGAAAAACGGACGGCGAGGTTTGTCTGCCACATAGCATTTGCTAAAAACGGAAAACTTTTGGACAGTTTCGAAGGCCAGATATCCGGAAAGATCCTTTTTGAGGGAAGAGGGGGAAATGGTTTTGGATATGATCCTCTTTTTGTTCCGGATCGGCATGAGAAGACGCTTGCGGAGATGTCTCCGGGTTATAAGAACCGTATAAGCCATAGAGCCGGAGCACTCAAGGAATTCAAAAAAGTATCGCACAAATATTTTTAACGAAACAACACTATCACGAGTTGAATGACATAGAAAGCGATT
>JAHJBY010000133.1 GCA_018813285.1 Candidatus Omnitrophota bacterium | reverse complement strand
CAATCCTCTTGTTCTACTTTGTGGGCGAGTATGCCCGGGAGAAGCCAGACAGTTAGGGATAGGTAATCTATTACATGAAATTGGTAGGAAGAAGGTGCTCATCTATATTAGGTGAGTGCCTTCTTTGTAATGGAATAAGGGATCTATCTCTTGTAAGGCGGGTTTTATTAATTTCTCACAATATTTTCGGCTCAATTCATATCCCACATAATGCCTTCCCAGTTTCTTTGCCATAATAAGGCTCGTTCCCCTGCCAGCGAAAGGGTCTAACAATATACCGCTATCCCAGCCAGCATTGCAACCACAGTCAGACCAGCCGATGGTTGTATGCTCCGCTCCTGCTATTCCATCAGCAGGTTTAGTGAATCCATCTTTTCTCCCTCCCCTATTTCGTTCTCTTTCTTTTTTGCCTGCTCTAAAAATAGGCTTGTTTTCCACTATCCTCACCCTCGCCTTCCCGCATTTCTTGCATATCTCAGCGGGGCAGGTTGCCAGGATTGGCTTGATACACAACTCATTAGGAAAAGTGGCGAAGTGAGCCTCGGGGCGTGATTGAGTCGCGATCATCCAGACATCCCCCGGATTTTTACCCCCGGGATCTAATTCCACATTTGTGTATTCGCTATAAGCCGTTTTTGATAGTTTTGCCCCGCCGGTTCCCTTGGGTGCATATGCATTTACAGGATATTTAGCTCTCTCAACACTACTTTGAGTATATGGTTCCCTTATCGCATCAAGATCATACCAATAGCCGAGATTATGCCAGAAGGAATGCCTGATTTTACCTAAGCCCCTACAACGAGAGCAGGTCTTATTTTCATATTTACGGGTCCCCTCGCACCTTGGGCATTTTCTCCATTCCCAATCGACATCTTCTTTTTCTTGAGTCTTTGGGGGTTTCCTATCAGCCATCAAACCAGTTTTATCATTCCAGCAGTATTGAGGCTTGATGTTCTTGACAAAATTAAAGAGGAATTCATAGGAATTGGAGAGGCGGTCGCTCACCGAAGAAGGCATGGAATTCTTTTTATACCAGATTACTGTGTTCCTACAAATCCAGCCTTGCTCATCAACTAGACGATTTCGTAGACGAGAAGGGATCCCGAGAAGGCATTTAGGCATAATTTTCCTTTGCGGTTTTTTAGTGTCATAAAGATAACCCTTATCCATTCGTCTGAAATTTTGCACCAATCCAGTATCCCCATGCCCTGCTTGGCTACCTCCATAAGTATCCCCCATGTTCAACCAGAAGGATCCGGTCTTTTTGAGTACTCGTTTTACCTCAGCACACACTATCATCATGTGGTCAAGATAAAGCTGAAAGGTAGGCTCGAGTCCAAGTTGCCCAAACCAGGCGCCGCACTTTTGGCAGAAGGCTGCCTTAGCGCCAAATACCCGTTGCACATCTTTCTTAGTTGTTCCCACCTGTGCCCTATCAGGATTTGCGTGGCCTCCACCAGCGGGCCGGACATAGCTATTAAATTCATGCTTGCAACCCCGGTCCCCTCCCCAAATTTCCCTGACATCTTCTCCATAATCCCGGAGTCCGTAGTAGGGAGGAGAGGTAAGCACACAGTCAACTTTTCCATCAAGAATCTCATCCATCCGCTGACTCGATTTATTATAAACTACATCAACTTTCATCTCATCTCACTGGTTGGCTTCAAAAAATGCTTTTGCGAATCCGGAAGGCGTTATACTCCGTTTTTTTTGTCTATTTGGACCGGGGCCAATGTAGTGAATAAAATTTTTATTTATTGGATCCACTGGATTTTTCTTGGGAATATTAAATTCCCCCCATAAACAAGTCCTTTTAGTATAGGGGTCTCCATAATCGCAAGGATTAAAAGTGAATGTTGGCTTACCGAGATAATGGATAAGTCTTCCTGTTGGATTTTCTAATGCCCAAAATTTTGGTTGAGCTAATAGAATTATTCTCATACAAGCATCTATAATAGCAAGGGCTTCAAACAATGCACTTATCCCCTTTTTCTTCCACCATCTAGCTCCACTTACCGCTAAGTGCGTGCAAGGCGGCGCTGCTAAAATTCCATAAACCTTATTAGGTGGTTTATAAAATCTTACGTCATATTGAGGGAACGTAATGATTTTGACATCATATCCGCTATTTGCGTAGGGTTTACTCCAAGCACCTGTTCCTCCACAAAGATCAAGAATTATCTTCGGCTTGAGGTGCTTGATCTCGGAGGCTGTCCTCCTCGCCTCGTTCTTGACGTCCTTGTACTCGTTGTTCGCCCCCGCCTCATACCCAAACTCCCTTGATTGACAAGATTTGTTATAGACTACATCTACTTTCACCACAATCCCTATTTTGCATATCTAATTCCCAGCCCTTTTTCCCTGATATCAAAATGAACATGGGTAGAATAAATTATAGCTGTCGAGAACCCACATTTCAGCCCTTCACTGGCGAGAGCATTGAGAGACCAATCGGGATCATTTACCACACAGTCAATGGCCATGCCCTTTAGATGATAAGAGTGAGGAGCGCCCCCGACTTCCTCATTATGCTCTTCGGTTCTATATCCAGAAGTAACAATGATAGGATATTTAACTCTCGTCCGCAATCTCTCTAAGCATTCCATGACCCGAGGCTGGATTTTAAGCTCATGTATGCCCCGAGGTTCAAATTCAGCTATTCTACCCCTCTTCTGGATGGTCCAATCGCCCCAAAGGAACCCACAGAAGGCCAGAATCAAGCAGATAAATATAACCTTGAGCCTTACATCGCGTATCTTCATCGTCTCCTCTTAATTACCCCTATTTGCGCTTCTTCTCATATCGCATATTCTGTTTTATCAACTATCTTGGCATTCTTGAATGCCTTTTTTCTTTCCCTACATGACAGACACATACCGCAGTGCTTATCCTTACCAGTCCAGCAACTCCAGCTCTGGAAAATAATGTCGCTCAACACATCATATCCTCTTTTCAGGTTTGATGCTTTCGATAAGCCGGTGCGGGCTGGCGACCAGATCTCAATTCTCCCGGCATTCCATTTTAGACGACCACGGTCCAAAGTCTCCTCGAGTTGCTTCAGGTAGTCTCGAGTGCACTCAGGATTCTTAGGGACGCCCATTGGCGACCAATCTGCTCCATCATCCGTATGGTTCCCTATGAGAATCCTCTCAGAACCCATAGTTTTTGCATAGGCACTTGCCAAACTGATAAATATTGAATTGCGAAAGGGTAGAACTGACGATGGGTGGTATTTTGGGCTGATCGACCTAGATGGAAACAGCCACTTTACTGGCTGGAGATCAAATATACGATGCGATATCATATAGTCCTTCCTCACCAACTCAGATACAATCCCCTTGGCTACCTCAACTTCTTTATTACTCTGCTGAGAGTAGTCAAATGTGATAGCGATTATTTCCCAATTGGGCAAATACTGAGCGAGATAACTCAGACTATCTAGCCCACCACTAAAAAGGATGATGCATTTATTCATGGCTTTCCTCCTTGGTTGGTTTTAACCTTTTCAATCTTAAATTCTAATTGTATAACACGGCTTTCTAACTCTTTAATCTCAAGCCATATATTAGAGAACCGCGTCTCATATTCCTGAGTTTTATCAGGATCGATCGCTTTATGAGGTCCAGTCTTTTTCCTTAATGCTGTGGCTGATGCTTTCCCTCCTTTCATGCCGCGCATTTTTCGCATTTTCTCCTGATGCGCTTTAACCTGCCTCTCAGTCATTATTCTTTCACTCATGTTATTATAAGCCTCAGACCCCTCTTTGTCTTTACCGGGCCTTTTATGTCTGGATTCTTATTCAGATCAATCTCGATCCTGGTTG
>JAHJBY010000092.1 GCA_018813285.1 Candidatus Omnitrophota bacterium | reverse complement strand
TACCTGGCCTCATCTTTTTCCGGCCCTCTTAAGACATACGTCCCGGCCTTACCGCTCAGTTTTACACCCGAAAGTATACCGCTATGCATGTTGTTTATCCTCATATCAAAGACGCTCTTACTCATAAAATCCAAATTCTCCGCGTTTTTCCACAGCCTGGCATATATCGTCGCGATCCCCCTGAGATCATCAGAACCCGATATCTCTTCAATGGTCTCAGAAGTAAGCTTCACCACTTCCGGATTCATCAACCTGATCATGTCTTTCTCGGCTTTGGCCGTGAAATCGAACATGAGCCCGCCCAACAGGTCTCTCAGTTCTTGAATATTTATTTTATCGGTCTTTATCTTCGAAATCATCTCCGTTACCGCCGTCTCATCCAGCAAAGCGCATACCGCCTTCCGGCCGTACGTCTGATCAGAAAGCTCTTTCAGCATATCATCATGGTTCACGGATTCCAGGCGTATTAAATGATCGACCCCGACACTCCGGGATATGACTTCCAGGTCCACTCTCATTTCCGTAAGCTTTTCATAAACGCTGGATGGTACGGCGACAAATTTTTCGAACCGGAGAAATTTCTCAAACTTTATCTCTCTGGCCGCCTCATTCTCCAATATCGGGGAGCAAATCTCCGCTGATTTTCCCGCGAATAAACCCGTTACAAGAGCCCCTATACCCGGCAGCATCGCCAGCATGGCTACCTTATGCGCTACCTGCGTGTCCGCGAAAAGATGTCTCAACGACCAGAACTTATCAAAAAATTCGAGCACCTTATGTTCCACATATTCATGTTTTATGATTTCTTGCTTCATTTTTTCGCTTTTGATCAACCCAAAAGCCTGATGCAGTGTTATTCCATTAACCCCTGCCCAGACAATAGCGCCATGCAACGCGTTATACGGCCCGGCCCCGTGTTCCAGAAACGCTCTTTCCGCCGCGTACCCGAGAATATGATATTTTGCCGCGGCCCAGCCGAGATATAGCCCGAGTGCGGCTAACATCCATATCAGATTTACCGGTATGTAGTGCAGCACGCCTCCGGTTATGGTAAACGACAAAACGCCCACACTGGCCATCATTGCCGTGACCGCCGCGGTATAACCGGAAATCGCCCGGAAGGGGTGTAACGTATCTTTCAGAACCGCGATCTTAATTACTTGTTTTTCCACGTTCCCCATCGTATCTTTTACTGTAACCACACCAAGATAAACACCATTGGCTGCCGTTTCCCCTCTACCATTTCTCCCATCCCAAAGTATTTCATAGGCTTTTTCATCTACCTTATCGGGAGTTTCCGCTTTTCTTTTTAAGACAAGGTCTCCCGCAAGGTCAAATATCTTAAGTTCAGCGCTACTTACCTCACCTCGAGAGATATTGATCCTGATCTTCGTCCCTTCATCGGGACTGAATGGGTTGGGATAGTTGTGAACATCTTCCAGCATTATGTTCACTTGTTCCTCAAAAATTTTCACATTAAAACTTGTCGGCTCACCCCAACCGCTGACAATACCTTTATCTAACTCATTTGTGCCCGTACAGGCCTGAATTTTAATCCAGTAAGTTGCGCCATCCTGTAAACCGCTAAGCTCCAGTGAAATGTCATTCATCCAATAAAATCTCGTGTTGCCAATCGAATCCGTGACTGATACTTCATACCCTCCCGCGTTCGCTACATCATTCCATGTGATAACCGCTGTATCTCCCGTAACTGTGCCGATAGGCATCAATTCTGGAATAGCGGGTACTTCTACAGAAAACTCCACATTAAAGTTTGTTACCGCGCTCCAACCGCTGGCATCACCTTTATCTAACTCATTTGTGCCCGTCCAGGCCTGTACCTTGATCCAGTAAGTCGCGTCATCCTGTAAACCGCTAAGCTCCAGCGAAATGTCATTCGTCCAATAAGATGTCGCATTGTTAAAATTAGCGTTATCGGCAACGAATAACTCGTACCCGCCCGCGTTCTCTGCCTGACCCCATGCGATAACTGCTGTGTCTCCCGTAACTGTACCGATAGGCGTTAATTCCGGAATAGTGGGTGCTTCTGCAGGAAACTCCACATTAAAGCTCGTCGTTTCGCTGTAACCGCTGCCGATACCTTTATCTGACTCACTTATGCCCGTCCAGGCCTGTACCTTGATCCAGTAAGTCGCGCCATCCTGTAAACCACTAAGCTCCAGCGAAATGTCATTCGTCCAATAAGATGTCGCATTGTTAAAATTAGCGTTATCGGCAACAAATAACTCGTACCCGCCCGCGTTCTCTGCCTGATCCCATGCGATAACTGCTGTGTCTCCCGTAACTGTACCGATAGGCGTCAATTCTGGGATGGCTGGTGCTTCTACAGAAAACTCCACATTAAAACTCGCCACTTCACTCCAACCGCTGGCAATACCTTTATCTGACTCACTTATGCCCGTCCAGGCCTGTACCTTGATCCAGTAAGTCGCGCCATCCTGTAAACCGCTAAGCTCCAGCGAAATGTCATTCGTCCAATAAGATGTCGCGTTGCCAATTGGATCCGTGACTGATACTTCATACCCACCCGCGTAATCTACAGCATTCCATGTGATAACCGCTGTGACTCCCGTAACCGTATCGATGGGATCAAGCGTTGGGATAACGGGCGTTTGTACATGCTCATCAACCCAACCTTTATAAGCAGAATCATCCCAACCATATCCATCGCCGTTCCAGAAAAGTATCCCTGAATGGTGGTTTTCCGCGTAATCGGTAGTCATAAATCGCGGAATGTCTTCTGAAGAAGTCGCGCCAACCTCGGTTAAAAGAACCGGTTTATCATCAGCGTCAAAACTGGAAAGAGAATACTCAAAAGGAAGAATGGATTCCATATGAGGATACCAGTGAAAAGTAACCACATCGCCCTGTGATAATTGAGATTCCCAGATACCTATAGCGTTTGTCCGGTTATTAGAACCCACAGTTACGGCTTTATTCGGAGCATGTGTATGAACAAGGTCAATAAGTCTACGATTGAAATCCCTTACAAGAGAGAAGTTTACCGCGCCGGCATGTTCCGGTTCATTCATTGTTTCCACAATTTCAATATTGGGATGACCGCAAAAGTCCGTCACAAACTGTTCAAGAAGAACAAAAAGCCCGTCCTGAACATCTTGATCGGTAAAGAATTCCGGATGTTCACCCACCATAACACCATTCACATCACTCACACCATCAGCTACCATAAAATCTATCAACGAAACGATAAGGGAAATACCCATATTTTGAGCTTCCTCGAGAAGCGCCCGCATATCCGGATAGACTTTATCATCAAAAGCGACAGGGACTCCGTTGGCATCGTATATCAAAGCTGTGCGGAAATCACCGAATAAAAACGTACGGGCGGTATTCCCTTCCGCCGCTTTTATTTCGGTAAAAGCGTCTCTGAGTTTTTGTCTTCCTTCAACGGAACTGAAACCACCATGAGCCCCTCCCCATGGATTCCGTCCCAGACACCACCCGTAGTTTACCTCGTCCCAGGAAAGGTTTCTGCCTGAACGAAGAATGAATTCATTGATTTGAACAGGTTTTGAAGGAAGAACCGTCTTCAATTTCATCTCCTTTAAATAAAATTCTCCCATATAGTCTGCTCCCGGGGCTTCCAGCTTAAACCCGACCGCCACAACTTCGCGCCAATTAAAATCCGGATCCTGAGAATCTACAGGGTCGTTACCGGGATCGGCTACTAACTTAAACCAGCCCGGAACAGTAAGATTTACCTTTTTTGCGTATAAATTTTTCCAATCCGCTCCGCTTTTAAAAAACAGTTGTACCATATGGGAAGCACCTGAATTGGTTTCGATATACCCTTCCGGGACGTTTACCAAAAGGGTAAATCTCGTATCAGTCATATCCACAAACCCTTCCGGGGTTTTTGCTAATCCGGGAAAATCAGCATACCGAAAATCCAGGAGTACTTCCCCCTGACTGTTGTTGGGATGACCGTCTATAAGATTTGTTTGCAGGACTAACTGCGAATTATCCAGATCAACCTTTACTTCTTCGATCCCACGGCTATTCTCATAAGTTTGAGCCTTCCAGCCCGCGTCAACGGGAATAGATACAACCTGCGGTGAAACTTCTGCCTGAGTAGATGAAACTGTCGTTGTTCCTTGAACTGCCCTTTCCATCATTGTCCCTTCGATCATATCAGGTAACATTGTTCCTAAAATCAACCCGACAATGGTCGTCACAGTTACTTTTATCCATGAAAACATTTTCCTGATGCTCAACATATTTTCTAACCCGACCCACGGCAGGTTAAAGGCTACGCGGGGCAAAGAACGGATACCGGCTTTTCTTTCAGCCCAGACGGCTTTCATTTCACTTCTTGCTGTGGATTCGGACTTTTCATGCAGGAGGGCTTGTTCCAAGTAGGCTTTATTTTTCAAGAGACCGGGGACAAAACGGATGGCGGGCGTTCTCTCTTCAACTTGATATTTAATGATCGGAGGCGCTTTCTGTAAAAGCAGTTCCATAAACGCCTTAAACCAGCTGATTGGCTCAACTTCCATAGGAAGAATCCTGATATCGGCTGAGATGTTTAATTTTTCCCTTAAATCCCTGACCGCCCGCGGTTCAGACTCACTGGTCCAGGTTATTTTCTCCGGACCGAAGTTATCGGGATGTGTCCTCGCCTTGATATACCGGTAAGCCTCATAACCGAATCCAAACCCGACAAGCGACGCAATCACGGAAACACTGAAGAGGCACCAGACCGGAGCGATCTTAGTCAGGGCGAAGAAGATCATATTAAGCCCTATCAGCGCCGCCCCGGCCAACCCCGCGCCCAGGATCTTTACCGGTTCCATAGGCCGCAAACCTTTCAGGCCTTCAACTTTATCCGATTCCTTTCCCCGTTCTTTTCGCGGCTTTTCTTTTCCTTCTCCCGGCGCGCCGCGGTATAAACGCTGTTTTAGCCAGGAACCCATCTTTACCAGGTAAATCAGGCCGAGCATCATCCCGAACCATACGATAGACCTTTCAAAAAGACCCTTTTTGGGTTTTATCTCAGGTCCCTTCTCTCCCCACTCTCCGGGGACCTTTAACGAAGTCCCTGACCTGGCATCTTTAACTTTCAAGATCCTTTCTTCCGATTCCTCAAGCTGCTTGTCCGCCTCACTCAAATTCTCATCTGATTCCTCCCAATACCCCATATCATCCACGCGATTGCGCAATGTCTCGCTTTGAAATTTATCCCGCCTGAAAGCATTCGGACTCCTTAGATTTTCTTCTATAGACTTTTTATCGAAGCGAAACCGGTCAATACTTTTTTCCCCATTAAAATGCAGGTCTTTCCATTGCATCGTAACAGATTTAATGTTTTCCGTCGTATATGTCGCCGTCGTCTGTTCATTGAAAAAATTCCTGTAATGTATAGCGAAAATGTTAAGGGTTATGATGGCCCAAAGAGATAAAACGATTATCCAGGTAAACACGATGATGAAAGCCTGTGTAAAAAGGGCCTTACAGCTCCACCATTCTTTAAGATTGAACCATCTATGCCCGAGCCAGGTCCCGGTCCCGGCACGTGGAGAACGGAATATGTCCTTGAATTCCGGAGTATAGTTCGACAACAGCGGGTGTGCGGTCTTGCTCCAGGTGCTGTCCAAAGCCATCCAGACCTGTTTAAACATATACCATACAGCCGCTGAAAAATGCATGCCGAATATCAGGTTATAGAAATTCCTGCCGGACCAGTAGATAAACATATACAGCTGACGGCCCGTCTTCTCACCGAACAGAAAAGTCAGAGACGTAAGATCGCGTAAACCTTTGATCTGTGACACGTTTTCCAGCATTTCCATCACAAAAATCCCGGATAACAGATACATCCCCCATGCCGGCAGACCCAAGAGAAATGTTGAAAGGAAGGCAGCGGTAACAAGCATGATCTTTAGAACCGCGCCAAAACTATTTGCCGTAACCATGGACCTATTTTCGACACCGCTTAGATCCCTGAGAAGCACTTCTTTCAGACCCGGTTCCACCTCTTCTCCACGGTAGTAATTATCCAGAAATTCCCAAGCCTGTCGGGATAACCTGCTGTTTAAATGGTTATCACCGCCGCTTTTGACCCTCTTGATCACTTCTTTGATATCGCTGAGGTCCATATACAGCGACTCACCGGCTGGTTTGGCCATTAAATCAAGAACGTCGCCGATAAACACGGTCAGCGCCATAATCACGGCGCCTATAAACACCGGAGCGAAAAGAAATGAGTGGGGACTCCCTAATACCCACAAGTAGCCGCCAACGACAGCCCAAACCATGGATAAAAACACTATTGTATAATAAACGCATCTTCTGCCCGGCTTCGGCAAACGCAGACGGCCATTGGATAAATCGTCTATCCTGCGCTCAACGCCCTCAATAACCCAGTGATCCGCCTCTTTTCCCTCTTTCCGTGACTTCAACATCTGCCCTCTTTTTTCCGCTTTTAAATCCTCAACCTGATTTCTCGCCTGGGAAGGATATTTGCTCCAGTTCTTTATAACCGCGAACTCCCCGAACAATAGCTGAACGCCGTAACTCACGGAAAATATTATCAGGCCCAATACCGCGGTGGTTATATAAGGGAACAAAGCGGGGATACCCCCCCCCAGAACACCGTATAACTCCAAAAGGACCGCGCCGATCCCCGGGACCGCTCCAAACAACGGAAACACAAACTGGGACAATAAAAACAGTTCCGCCGCCCCGTATATCAGTACCGTAAATATCCCGCTGAAAGTGGCTATAATAAGGTGCGTAAATACGGCAGGAGAGACAAATATCAATCTCTTCGCCCCCAACAGGTCCCCGTTCATGACAAGCCTTAATAATATGAACGGCAAACGCGTGAAGAACATGTACCCGGTCACTAAATGGCCTATTTCCCAACGCGCGACCTGCCACCAGCGAGCGGGACCAAGATGCGGCTGGGTATCCTCCTGGACCTCTGTTTCAGGGCCGTCAAGCATCATGACGCGGCGTCCGGAAACCAGTATCCTCATGCCCAGATCCAGATCCTCGGTAACATTCGTACCGTCATGCAGACCCATAGCCACGAACCTGGCAAAATCGAAATTGTTGCCTGTGCCCCCCAGCGGGATCGCCGTGATCTTGTTGACAAAGCCGGCCCAGAGCCCCATCGTGCCAAGAACCGCGCCGCCGCCGTATACGCCGATAATAAGCAGCGCCGCCAACAGGCCATACGGGCCGACCAACGCGGCGCTTAACCAGGTAAGCGATGCGATCATCAGGCCCACGCCACCGCTTCTCCCGGCGCCTTTGTACTTTATGGTCAGAAACGCCCCCGCGAATATCAAAGGAATCCACAGATAAGGAACGGCAGCCGTCAGGGAGCTTAACAGCGGCGCGAGATGCGGCCATACGTACACGCCCATATCGATCGCGCCGTAAAACATGCCCAGTATGCTCAACGGACTTCTCTGACTAACGAAACCGGGAAGCTTGACCGAAAACCACTCTTTATAGTTAAGGGCGGTTGCGGGGTTGGCTGTTCCTGAATACGGTTTCTGCAACAGCGCCGTCTGGATAACAACCGGTTTGTTCCTGTCGATAAACTTCTTGATCGTCTCTTCATCTTTCACGCCCCTGGTTGAGACAAAACAAGTGTTAATAAGCCAATTGGATATACAGAAAACAAGTATGATCAGGCCGAGATTGATTTGAAACGGGATGCTTATCAACACCGGCACCGCACCGATCCCGCCTAAAAGGGGAGAAAGCATATAAGCGATCACTCCGAACAATACCGTCCCCTGCCAGTTGGCCGAAAAACGCGCGAACCTGTGGCTTATAATGCTGAGCGCTAAAACAGCCAACCCTGCCATAGCTACTAAAGCTGTAAGCGGCATAATGAAACCGCCAGAAGGCATAGTAACCAGTAGACCCATGC
Organism: Candidatus Omnitrophota bacterium; assembly: GCA_018813285.1. Lineage (GTDB taxonomy): Bacteria > Omnitrophota > Gorgyraeia > Tantalellales > Tantalellaceae > JAHJBY01. Next base: position 15,673 of record JAHJBY010000092.1, on the reverse strand, counting down.
CGGCTTTAAAAGAGGCAAATGCCGGGATACCCGGCAGGTTTGATAAGAATGGTAATCCCAGAAGAGGCAGCGCAATAGATGCCCCGAACCATTTCTTATCTTTCGTATCTTTCCTGTCATCTTTTGCGTGCTTCTTATCGCTGTCTTTTTTCAGACGGGCGAACTCCTCCTGAGCTTTTATCATCCGGCCGCGTAAGTTTTTCATCTCGCCATCGATCTGAACAGCTTCGGCTCTTCCCTCCGCGCGTAGCCTTTCCGATTTTCTTCTTAACGCGTTCATTTCACCCTGTAGCTCCCGGAACCGGATATGCGCTTCTTCCACCTGCGGGTCATCAAACTCCGGTATAAACAGATGTACGTTCTTTAACGCGTCGATGTTCGTGTCGATGTTCCAGCGTTTAATATTAAACTGCAGCATCTTGATCTGCCTGAGTTTCCTTTCGTCTTCCCTTGTTTGAGCATTTTTCTCTCTTAGCTGCTGCAGGACACGGCCTTTATCAGCACTTTGTCCTTTTAATTCTTTCCTTAACTTATCACGCTCCTTTTCATCCTTTCGAAGCTTCCTGTCTGCCTCTTTCAAACTCCTCCGTATATCCCCCGGACTTATACCTTCGCCCTTTCTTAACCTTTCCGCCAGACGCAGCAGGGTCGACTCGGTCATCATCATTCCCATGGTCTGTTCCCAAAGATACCGTGATTGCGGTGCGTCTTCAACGTCGATCAGGTTAAAGGAATATGGTGATTTTTTCTCCTGCTCCAGACCGACGTTCGCGGTATTATCCGCGTCCGGTTTGGTCTGATCCACCTGGGAGGGGATCGTCTTCTTAAAAAAGAGTCTTTTAAAGAGCCCCAACCTCGCGGGCATATTATTCGGCCGTGTCGGGGTAAGGCTTAAAGAGACCAGATGCGCCAATTCCGGATGCTTTTCCATGTTTTCCTTAATCACCGGTATTGTCTTCATGTCTTTCGCTTCACCGGCTATGATAGCGTATGTCCCGGGATAACCGCTGCTCACAATAGTCTTCATAACCCGCCCGACGACTTCTTCCTCTCCATAAGCGGACACAACCAGGGTTACGCGCGGAAACATGCTTTTCAGTCTTTCCCCGATTTCTATTTCGTCCCCGCTGAGTTTTTTTCTTTCGGTCCTTTGTGAGACACTCGCCACACGCCTTTTTATCTCCTCGATCTCTTCAAACGTAAGCTTTGACGTAATATCCAAAGTGGTCAGACGCTCCGCGCTTACACCGCCGTTGCGGCTTTCCAGCTCATCTTTTCCAATCCCTATCGCCCCTAACGCTGTGACCAGGTCATCTTTCAGATCAATACGCAAAACGGGCCTTTCAGCAATATTCGTCTCCGGCATATTCGCCAAAAGCAGATAAAGATACCCGTCGTAAGCGAATACCGGCAGGCCGCTTTCCTCGTCCACTCCTATCTGCCTGACCATAAAACCGAACAGGTCCTCATAATCCAACTTGTCAAATATCCTGATAAGCAGTTCATCTATCTCCGTTTCCATTTCGATTTTTGAACTCTCATCCTCCGGAGATAAACCGGCCAATGCCGCTCTCAACCTGTCGATCTCTTCCTTGTATCCCTCTAATTTGTTCCTTTTTTTCTCATCAATATTTCCCCAGATCGAATCTATCACACCCAACCGCACGCTTTGATCCAACACGAACAGCGCATCTTCCAGGTCCTTCTTATATGTCCTGACCATACTCGTCTTATTCATCCAGGGAAATATCGTCCAGACGGAAAGGCTGACGTTGTGGATAAAAAGCCAGGCCAATAGGCCCATCATTATCACGAAAAGAGCGACCAGCGGCGTCGCATACCAACTGTGGAAAACGACCCTCCAAACGGGTATAAGATTCAACAGGGGCAACGTGTGAAAAGCCATCTTCTGGCCCGCCAGCACGGCGCCTTTATGACCTAACCAGGCAAAAAAAGCGATAAGGCCCGTTATAAATCCCCAGGTCCCATAGCGCGCGATCAGCGGCACAAACCCGCGTTTCCATGACATCCAGCTGAAAGTTATCTTCCTGTTGATAAAATAATCCTCAAAACTTCCCGGCGAATCTTCCGCGTCGGTCTGCTTTATTATTTTATTCCTGATCTTGGAACGCAGATTTCCAAGCTCCTCCGATATTTGCCCTAACGTAACAGTATCTGTTCCATGTTCCACGGCCGCTATTTCCGCCTCTTCCTGCTGTGCCACTATATCCACCAGTAAAACATTGGAGAGGAATTCCATCCTTGACCAGTCCTCGAGATACTCCGTCAGGCCCTGCCATTTCCGCGTTTTAAGTTTTCGCCAATATCTCTCAACCGGATCGGGTTTTGAGAAATAACTCGCCCTCATAAACCACCATTTCCTGTTTGAGGCTTCTTCTTTTATCAGCTCGTTTTCTTCCTTTAACTCCTTAATTATCTTAAAAAGATCATAAACGCGGTACTTATCCTCGTCTGTTAATTCTTCACGACTTTTTAATCTCCCTTCCCTGCCAACAAGCCTCCCGCGATCATCACGCCGCGGACGGTTATAAACCTCGTTCCTGACTTGATCCGGCAACGGTCTTAAAAGCGGTTCCATTTTCCCTACCGCTTTATCGATAACATCGCAGATCTCTGTATTTATCTCCCTCTCCGCGTCAATCCTGCCGGAGAGAAGATCCCATAGCCAAATACCGCCAAAAACAGCCAGGAGGACCGTCCATGCGCCGCTTAAAGCGCTTAAGGCGGGATAGAAAAGCACCAGAAAATGGTTCACAAGATATATGCCGCCTGCCAAAAAAAGAAACGCGATCTTATTGTCGTGAATACGCTTTATAACTGTCCATGTCTGCCGGTAATTGATCAGGATACCCAGCGATAAAGCGACCGCGCCCTGCCAGAACGCCGCTATTAAATCCGCCTGGGGGATACCGGAGATAAAACAGGCGGCTACCAGTACCGTTCCGGCGACCTGCAGGACGGTCCCCCACTTGTTCCAGTTCTCCACTCTGTTCACGAAAGCCTTCGGCCCGTTATTGATCTTTTCCTTTAACTTTATCGCTCTTGTTTCTAAACCCGCCAATATCAGACGGCTTTCCTCGGTCCCTTCTTCCCTGTAATACCGCATCTCGTATTCCAGGAAAGCAAGTTTATCCCTCAGGCCACCGTATTTCGTGACCACATTTTTCACTAAGCTGTTAATGCGTTTCATATCAGAGGTATTCAAGCCGGCCAGATAACTCATTAAATCTTTTGTATTTACATCTTTGGCATCCTTGCCTATTCCCTTCAGGAATTCTTGTATTTTAATAACGCCTTTTTTCTCAAGCGCGAGTAAAACCCCTTCCATGTTATTCAGCATCCGTCTCGCCTTCTTGAACCCTCTTAAACTCTGAAATCTTAACCATAGCGCCAGGATCTCGTTCGCTTCATCCACGGCCACTGCTCCGATCTTCTGCGCTTTGTATAACGCGTCGAGGATCTCTTCCTGGCTCGTGTATTCGGTAACCTCTTCTACCGGCTCCTCCGGTTCCTCCGGTTCCTCCGGTCTTTCCGGCTTTTTCGGTCCTTCCGGCGGGGAAATGGGACCGTCACCGCCACGGCCGTCTCCGGGAGTCGCGCTTTTTTCTTTTCCTAACCCCCCGCGTAGTCTTCGCAGTTTCAGGGCAATGGCTACTGCTGCCAAAACACCAGCCAAAATACCCAACAAGGCTTTTATCTCCTTTGTGTGACCGGCGATAAAACCTAACAGTGCCATGAACTTCTCTTTAAACGAACCGCGTGCAGAAGCGGTTTCATCCTCCACGTCCTTCGCCGGCTCCTCGACAACGATTTCAACCTCACCGCGGATCTTTTCGTTCAACGCTTCAGCGGTCTCTTTGCCGAATATACCGGCGTACCTTTCGATCAACTCCCTTAATTTTATATCAGCCCGCACTCCCCCCTGATGTTCATTAACCCGTTTGATATAATGTTCTATTACAACCTCCACGGCAACCTGGCGAATCCGTAAATTTTCTTTTACCTGCAGGAGATCACTCAATGCTACGTTATACTCAACGGAAAATTTGAACTTATCTATTATGTTTTGAAGAGACACTTCTCTTGCCCCGATAATTATGTTTAACTCCCGATCGCTTTTAACGAGATTTTCATCAAAATATCCGGACAGATCATCGTTCTCCGCAAGAAAGGACCGGACTCCCACAATAAACTCCTCAAGCCCGTCGGCGCCTAACTCTCTGCAATATCGCTCAAACACAAACCCTAAATTGTCTAAAGAATCTCTCATATCGCCGCCCTCCGCGTAACAGGCGCGAACATGATCCGCAAGAACCGCTCTGGCGTTATTTACCCTTACCGCGGTCCTTCCGCGAACACCTTTAAGTTCCCCGTCCAATTCCAGGAGTTCCGTCAATAACCTTTTCTGCAATTTCTGTTGTGTCACCTTTTGCCTCTCGACATACTCATCGATCTTGCTGAAAGAGCTGCCCATAGCATTAAAAAGTCCCAGGATTTCCCTGAACATCCCCGATGCCCCTTCAACTTTTTCATCCAACTCCTCCTCTTCATGCTGTTCGAGCGCTTCCCCGATTGCCAGTTTATAAGAAGCGATCTCAAGGATCCTGATGCGCTTTTTAAATTCCTTCAACGTGTTTTCAATCTCCAGATTCTGCTCCCTGAACGCGTTCTGGAACTCGCGCCATAACTCCCCGCCCCGTACGTCGTTCAACAAACTGAACAAAAGCGGCATTGTCGGCCTCTGTTGCTCTTTTCCTTCCACGGTTTTATAGGTATAGACATTCGCGGATTCCTGGTCCTCAATAATCACGTTATCCCTTCTCGTGGAAGAGATCACCCGCTGAAGCTCAAAATACTTGTCATCGAATTTGGCCTGACGCTTTTCGATCTTTGATCTTATCTTGCCGCCGTCCCTCTCAAGTTTCTCTATCTCACCGCTGCCATCCCCATAGAGTGTACCGCGCAGAAATGTTATGTGAGTATTCGGTAACAGATACGCCAGAAGCCTATACAATCTTCTCCGTATCCATTCGTTTCCCGATGAGATAACATCCTCAAACGAAGGTCTCTGATAAAGTTCCGTGATATTTTTCTCGAATTCTTCGAGACTCGAGTCCAGCACATCATCCATCTCTTTTATGACATCTTTGTTATTATCCAGTCTTTCCAGATATTCTTCCTGTTTTATCCGTTCTATATCCACCCGCGCGTACTCTTCCGCTCTCATCTTTCTCACCCGGCTTATATGTTCCCAGATCTCATTCTCCACTTTTCTTTTTTCTTTCGGCCCGTCATCGGCTTTCACGATCCTGTACGCCCAATTAAGGACTATCATCACTCTATCGTTAACCCTTCCCGTCTTAAATAATCCCATATTTTCCTTAATAAACGCGATGCTGACCTCATAACGAAGCATTCGATACTTTAATTCCATCCTCCTCGCCGCCAGTTCCCACAACCGGTCACTATCCGCCTCGCCGTATCCCTCTATTTCGGCCTCAACTGCCTTTATTTGTTTCTCAAACACATTCGATTCCCTGTATCGTCCGGCCAATCTCTCCCTGAGTTCTTTATTGTCTTTCAAAGACGCCTCCCCGGCAGACGCGCTTATCTCCTCGATGAATTTTGCATCCCTTCTGAGCAGGTCCAGGGTCTTCTTCATTTGCGCAAGGGCCATCTCTTTTCTCGAGACCAGATCATCCAGTTCAATATCCAGCTTGTCCATGCCGGTGGCGAGACCGGCTCCGCCCCGCTCCCTGAAACTGTCCAGAATATCATCCAGATCGCGCTGGTCTGCCGCGTACGAATCCCTGATATCAAACAATATCTTCTCAATCTCCACCGGGTCGGTCTCCCGCAAAAGTTTCTTTTTCAGCTCTTTAAATTCGTTTACCCTGTCTTTCAATATTTCCAATGAAATTCCCGAAATATCTATTTCTCTTTCCAGCTCTCCGGTCCTGTCAGGGAAACACACGGCAAAAAATTCTCCTACAAGCGGAACATCATACAACTCTGCCCATTCTTCCAGCATCCGCGGGTAAAGTCCGCTTTCTTTCGCCGCCATTCCCGCATACTCCGCGAATTCCGTCAAATCGTTTCTTTCGAAACAAATATTCAGGATATGTCTGATGACATCGAACTCACTGACACCCGTTACGGCCTTGAGCTCGACACCATCGGCTATCTTGAATATATCCTCATCCCAGTCAACGAATCCCTCCTCATACAGATATTCTCCCACCAGGGTATAAATAAGCGCCAGGGTACGTTCCCCGTAAATCTTCCTCGGCATCTTTCCCATATCCTTTTCGAATTCATTAAACTCATCGAGCGCCCCGGAGACCAGGTCTATAAACGGCTTAAAATTATTTCCCTCCGCGGTTTGGATAAACTTATACGCCAGACAATAAGGACATCTGCCCAATTTTCTGTTTATGTAGAGATATTTTTCATACTCATCGCTCCTGCGTCCGACTTTGATAACGGGGATATCCGCGCTCTGTTTTTCAAGGCGCGTTTCTCCGTCGCTTCTGATCAAAGTGTCTTCTAATCCACCGAACGATATATTCAGATCATCCCCGCGATGTTCGGAAACGTTGATAAGAACGACTTCATATTCACCGGTATCCTCGTTCAACGCTAATTCAGCATCCGGCACAACCGATTTATCATACTCAGCGCCCAACAGAGCCTTTTCGCTGAACACGGAAACATAATAGGGGATAGTCTCATCACCGTACAGCTCATAAGAATAGGTAACTCGATTTTCGGCGGCGTATCGGACGTTAACCATCTTCCCTGTAGTTTCCCCTTTCTGTTCGCCCGTTCCTGTCCCCGTGTACCTTTCCTCGTAATGTTCAGGCCGTGTCCTGTGTATGCCTTCAGAACCATAATACGGTTTAGAGTGATAACGGAATTTTTTCAGGCGTTCAGATGTGGGTTTTTCGACCGGGGGCAGCCCTAATACTGATTCAGGTGTTTCACCCTTCATTTCCCCCGCTTTTGCAGTTTCGTCCAAAAGCACAGACTGCGTTTTTTTGCTTTCAACAGGTTTCTCCGGTTTCACTTCTGCCGGCGGAAGCACTCCTTCTAATTTCGCCTTTTTCGCGGAGAGTTTCCCGGCAATCTCGGTCTTCCTTCGCTTCCTCTCTGCCTGTTTTCTCTCAAGGGTTTTTAACTCTTTCATCAGTTCAGCTTTTTTCTTTTCCAGGGCGGCCCTGTCTAAACTTTCAGCCGGCTCTTTCCTGCCTTCCTCCCTTATCAATTTATCCATCACGCGTCCATGCTCCCCGGCACTGTACGAAAAATTCTTATCCTGCCAGAAATAGAGCCCATCGTAGCCTTTTTCTATCGCTATCCGTATCTGTCTTTCTACTCCTTTTCTGGCATCGGCTTCCGTTATCCACACTTCGACACCTTCCGGAATATTCAGTTCCCCCCTGGCCGGAAGCTGAGCGATATCATGCTTATAAAGGTGAAAACTGACTAGAAACTTTATGTTCTTATTTTTATACTTATTGATGAGATGCAACCAGTATCTCATCTGTTTATAATTTTCCAATCCGATTGTTACCGTTGCCCCCGGAGCTTCCTCAACAAAACCATCGATTATACTCTCCACAAACCGCTGTTTCTCGCGTATGGTAACACCGCCCAGACCGCTTATTTCGTTCACAAGATCATATACGATCGGTTCTCCATTAATTTTCGCCGCGCCAAATTTTCTTATAAAAGGTCTGATCGCGTCTATAAGTTTCTTACCCCTACCGTCCGGATCCGATATCGCCTGTTTTAGTGTCGGATTTGATATCGCCGCGTCAAACAGGGTTACTATATTATGTTTAGCATTAGCCTCTCCGCATTTTGCGAGATACTGCTGCATGTTCCGAAATTCCTGCTTGCCTACGCTTATTCCGCTTCTTATGTCGAAGGCCGGCATCAACCGCAATCCGGTAATAACATTAGTTTTTAACTCAGAAAGGGTTCGGGTAAAAGCGCTACTGCTTCCGATATTTCTGCTAAGATCTCCGTAATTAAAGTATCTGCTCACACCGGTTACAAATTTCTCCGGGGTAATAACTTCAAATTTCACGGGTTTTTTTCTTAAAAGAGGCGTAACTATAGCCTTTTCCGCGGGAGCAGTGCCCACGACATCCTCTATCCACGCTCCCAGGACCTTTATTTCACCTTTCAGTTGATAACTTTTACCCGCGGCGCCCGGTGTACCTACCTTTATCCCCAGCTCTCTTATTCCTGTTTCGGGATCGAACCCATCCGCGGTAAACCCCTGTTCGTTCTCGTCAGGAGGTGTCGGCTTATAGGTTAACGTTAATATGCCATTTTTATAATTCGGGTTTTCGTGAGAAATCCGCCCATCTGCCCAAGTGGTGTTCTGCCATTTCCACTTGCCGTCTTTAGCGTAAAGCTGGATAGCGCTGAACGGCCGTTTGACAAAACTGGACGGCACTTCAATCTTTACCCTAAGACGTTTACCCGTAAAATTCGTTGAACGGGATAAACTCGATTTAACAAGTTTTTCGTCTAACGAGCCGGTAAGATTAACGGAAATCACTTTGCCAAAACGAACAGGGACCCTGGCCGGGGTAGCGGCCTCTACCCCGGAGACGATGGAATTTAAGACCCAGTCAATACCCCGGGTGACAATACCACCGGCACCGCCCGGGACAGCCGCCTGCGCATAGCTGCTCAACACATTGTTCCCGGTTCCTTTAATCAACCTGCTTTTAAACTGGCCTAATTTCTTTTCAATTTTCTTTAGTTCTCTTTTTATCTCCTCTATTACGGCATCATCCTGACTTTGTTCTTCGAGCAATTCCCGGCGTTCCTTTTCTAACTCTTTTATGTCACGTTGAATTTCGTCTGCTTCCTTCCGTCTGGAATCGATCTCCTTCCTGAGCTCTTCTTCTTGCTCCGGAGACATCCTCTTCTCTTCCTGAACAGCGGCGGCTTCCTTCTCTTCTCCTTTTTGTCCCGGCGCTTCCGCTGTTTCTCTTTCTGTCCCTTTTACGGCTTTTTCTATTTTTTCTGTTTTTTCAGCTTTCTGCGGAGCGGCTAAACGGTCTAATCCAAGATCTACTTTTACGTCCACACTCTCCAGTTTAGCCTTTAACTTTACCGCGGTTTCGATATAATCCTGGTAGCTCCTGACAAACTGCGATAATCTTAACGCGTAAACGTGATATGCCCGGTTGAGGTCTTCCACGTTTATTGCTGTCTCAAGATACGCTTTTTCGGCCCATAATAAACTTATCTTCGCGGATTCCAGCGATACCCTCGCCTCTTTTATGGACTCACGGCTTCTATCCAGTTCTTTATACATCCCCTCTATCTCGAACCCGATGTCCCTTATCTCCTTCTTCAACTCAAGACCTGCCGCTTGTCTTTCCAATTCGTTCAATCTCCTGTTAAGCGCCTTATCACTATCCCACAACACGCGGGATATGCCGGCCACAAACTCGTCATCGTTAGTGAAGGTGTTGCGTTGAAGGCGCACTTTAAAAGTAAAGAACGGTCTTGATCCTTCCCTGATACGTGCGTCAAACGCCTTTATATCCTTCAGGATAGCCTGGACCCCGGGGTTATTTCCGGCGTCTATACTGCCTGAAAGCGCGGGCAGAACCGGTTCAACGGCTCCGGCGATAACCCCGCGGAGATACTCGCCGAGGACAATGAATTCGTCACTGCCTCCCAACATCCGCAGTTTATCCATGGCCTTATCAACATCTTTTTCAGCCCGTATCACCTCATTCTCTATATCATCCACAATTACTTCCAGAATACGCTTGTCCCGCAGATCAAGCTGCAATGCCTCCGCCAATCTCTCCACGACTAATTCTTTCTCATGCTTGCCGTGCTTAAGCATATCGTCCTTTGCCATCAGGATGGCTTTTGTCCACTGTAAGTTGTAAACGGCCTTCATAAGTTGTTCCTGCGCTTTATCCCGCGCCGCTTGAGCAAGCATATCCAGTTTTGCCGCGGTTGAGTCCACGACTTTCCGCGCTTCGTAGGAGGGCGAACCGACCTGAAACTCAAGCCCCGCGGAAGGTTTGAATTCCTGTTTAAACCCATCCCATTCCATTTCCGCCTGCAAACCGAAAGGACCTGTCCTGCCCAGCCTTTGCAGCCAGGGAATGTTCCGCTCGGGTGACGCTTCCGCTTCGCGTCTTATCGCCTCTTCCGACAATAAAGGTTCTTCGGTATCTTCCGGCAACGCCTCTTCTGACGGACTCCTGCCGGAAACAACAAGCTCCTCTTCCAGTTTCCTTCTGGCTCTCTCAAGAAGCAAACCGCATTCTTTTTCAAAAGCGTTCCAAAAAGCAAGATTACGCCGCGGATACGCCAGGTCCCTTTCCGGAGCTTCTCTCTTCTCAACCTCATCTTCCAGCAGTTTTTCTCTCTCCAGCCAGATATTTTTCTTATTCAAAGCCATATGATGGAATCTAAGAGCTTTTACATAATTATCACGGGACACATTCAGCCGGATACGCATAATCCGGTTGTGGCGTCCGGCAACTTTCTCTTCTTCTACGGCGCGGGAATTAAAATACGCGCGATTCGCTTCTCTTACTTTACCCGTCTTGCGATATTCGAGATAGGCATTGAGACCCGCTACACCGGCTAAATACGGGTTTAACAACCCCTCCAGCCCCTGCCAGATCACAAATCCAGCCGTAAAAAGAGGTCTAAGTTTATCGGGGACCGGCGGGGTTACACTGAATCTTTTAGTCAGAACGTTATAGGCAACCCCGAGCCTTATGGCCCCATCGCTTTTTCCCTCGGCTTCCGCCTGTGCTTTGTAAAGAAGGGACTGAAGCATGGCAAGTTCAGCTTCATCCGCGCCCGTAAATAATCCGCCTAACCGCAATTTTCCATCACCGGCAATTACCGCCCCTCCTGTTGAGAGATCGGTTACCACAAACGTCGAGACTTCATTGCCAAATCTCACTTTATTACCCCGGATGACAGGTGTGGTCTGGCCCGTAAGGTCCTTTATTACATGAACCTCTTTGACGGGATCATAGCTGATACGGTATTCCCTGTCCTTACTGATCTTGATATTGAAATAGCCGTTAGAATCCGGCGATATAGTCGACCCGTCGCTCCCGCGCAAAAATACATAATGGAGTGCAAACACAGCCCTCCTGGTATGAACAAGTGAATATTCGACGCCGTTGAGCTTGACCTTATCATCCCGGAACATGACAGGAGGGATCCTGCCTGACGGGTCCTTTATCTCGTAAGCTTTTTGGGCGGGATCATAACTGATTTGAAATGTTTTTTCTTTGCCTTTGATCTCGAAATCACCTCTTAAACTTGGACGTATAGTTGACCCATCGTCCCCCTCTAGAAAGGCATAACGAGACGGGAACAAGGCCTTTTCAGAAGTATCAATGGTATATTCGGTATCCTCAAAGAACTTCTCCGTAACTTTATATTTTCCCCCCTCCAGCTCGAATATGCCGTCCATGTCAGTTTTTATGCCGGAGTCTTTTTCGCCCTCCATTTGCAGCATAAAAGTCCCGTCCGGTTGTCTCCTGACAACGTATTCGGTGCCCCACAGCTGCGGCCCCATTTTGTCCATCGTATAATCATATGCTTCGGGGGCAAGTTCAGCCCGCGCGTCTTTCGGCAGATCCTGAATCGTCCCTTTATTCCCCGCTGAGATGCCCCTTGCCTCGAGCAGATCCACCCACGCAATGTGGACGTTTAAAACCGCGTCATTCACTTCGGAACGTTTCAGCACAACACCTAAATCAGCGGTAGTCTTCTCGCGTGGATCCGCGGCACACGCTTCCGCTTTCAAAACCGCGGTTTCCAGATCGTTCTCCGCTCTTTCAAGTTCGATGAGAGTCTTCCGTAAAGTCTCATACTTCTCGAACACCTCGCCGCTTATCTCGTTCCGGACGATGTTGTAAGCCAGACTACTAAGAAGCACGCCAAGCTCCCCTGCCTCTTTCCTATGGGCCCTCGCGGGATCGTATAAGGATATGGTAAGTGAAGGTTGGATTATCCATCCTTTGCTCTCCCCGTAGGCTTCTAACTGCAGGATCCGCGAAAACCTATACGCTATTAGGGATTGAACGAGCAGATCCGAACCTACTCCGACTTTAGCCATCTCTTCAGACACTTCTATACCGGCGGCAGATGTCCTTAACTTTATTTTCAATGCCGCGTTGGCAAGAGAGAACGGATCCAGCATCCGGACAAGGTCCGGGACGGCCTGGTCATTATCAGCCGCACCTGAAGCCAATTTGTCTATGTCGGTGCGTATTTTATCCATTATATGCTGAAAAACCGCGTCGCCATGGGATAGACCACTCTCTTCTATCTGACGCGTAAGATACTGCCTCAATTCCTCATCTGAGGCGCGGGCAAGCATTTTTCTTTCTTTAACAAGGTTTTCTTCCGCTCTATCTTGCTCAGCGACAAGACCCTTCAGCGCCTTTTTTTCTTTTTTTAGTTCCGCTTCGAGACCATAAACTTTTTGCCGCCAGTCACTATCTTCTCCTTTGGTAAACCATATCCGACTCTTATATTCTTCTACCACTTCTCGTTGTTCCTTTATCTGCCTTTTCGCTTTAAGATAATCCTGCGCGGCGCCTAAACCCATTTGAGCTAAGGTTATCCTTGCCTCGTGGAGGGCCGCTTTCGCTCTCGCCTCCTGGATAATAAACTTCATCAGACATTCCCGCGCGAAGTCCAGGCTTTGCCTGCTCGCTATTCGCGCCGCCGGCATATCAGCCGCTTCCGCTTCTTCCATATCAGTCTCTTCCGCCTCTCCCATATAAGTCTCCTCGAGGATCTCCTGATATCTTTCTTCTTCTTTTTCTACTATTTCTGTTTGTATCTTTACACTTTCTCCCGCCAATTCAAGCTTGACCAAAGCGTTTAAATAGGCAGTTTTCACTTTTTCCTGCTTGTTGGTTATACGGACAATCGCTTCATCGCGCGCGACCCGCGCCATTAAGACCTGTGTCACAGCCGCTTTTTGCGCGGGATCCTTCAACCCGTTTAACAGGTATACGTTGCGCAATAGACGCGTTTCGGCGCCCGCGCTTACTTTATCCCTCGCGATATCATAAGAGTAATTTAAACCCCAATTTTTCCATACTTTAGGCGGAACACATTTTATGGCCCCCTCAACCGCGTCATAACTTCTCTCGAGTTCCGCCATGGCGTAATCCTGCACCTCAGGCATACCCCCTAATGTCTCCCGCGTGGCGTTCAGGTCGGCCGCTTTCCCGGCAAGCACAATAGTGTCGCTTTGATCTATGCCAAACTTTTGCGACGCGATCTCGCCGAAAGCCTTTTTTAACGCGAATTCTACACGTTCTCTTTCCCGCAAGAGATTGTTGATCAAGTGCTGCTGTTCGGGGGTAAATTCGCGCCGCGGCCGGGATGATTCGGCGCTACCTGTATCAGGGAGAGATAGGTCGATTTCGACGGCCTCATGGGAAGCCGCGGGCGCCCCCCCCTGCGTCGGTGGCCGCTTTAACGGATCCGAGACGCTTGTAAAACTATTATACCCCGAAAACGTCTCCCGCAGTATACTGCGCAAGTCATCTTTATCCGGAGCCGGAAGACGCGGATCAGGCATATATTCTTCATCCTCTCCTAGCAGACGCCAAAACAGCTCGCCTGAGACCCCAAATTTCCCGGCTTTCAGCTGCCGTATCTCTTTCTCTTTCCCTTTGATCTCCAATTCCTTGACCGTAAGCTCTATTACGGATTTCCACAACATATCTATGATCTCATCAGGATCGCTCAATTCCACGATCTTACCGTCTTTCTCTTCCTGAAAAACCGTAGTCCCTTCCACTCCAAGCTGTCTCAATACATCCTGTATAACAGCCAAATGTGTCAAAAGTTTTCCTGTTTCAGCCGCAAGCTCGGATCTCATCGATCTCAAGGTACCTTCGATCTCTTTCTTTCCCGCCTCCGCCATGTGCGCTTTCAGAAACCGTTCCGAACCCGTCCCGTAATACAGGCTTATCAGCGCGGAAAAATCGTTTTCCTTGAAAATATCAATACCGGTTTGATGTTTCCGTTTCGCCAGGTACAGGAGACGGTTAAAGTCATCCTTATTCGTAGGATCAAACCCGCGTTTCCAGTGTTCACGCGCGTACTTATCCATTATCCCGACCATGCTGTTTATCACTTTCATAACGGTCTCAATATCCGCGTCGTTTCCCCATTCTTCCGCGATCTCATGAGCGTTTCCGCCCAGATACCAGACTATCCCGCTGTATCGGGAATCATTAAGTATATCCAGCATACTCATATCAGCGGGAATAGTGAAGGCCTCCCGAAAATCCTTACCCGCGTATCCTTCGCTCGTACTTAAAATCCGATAGAAATTATTCAGCAATTCTTCGACTGAGATCCACCCATCCTTCAATCCCTCCGTATCTTTCGTCGGGACATAATCGGTGTCTGTAGAAGCCATTCCCGGGACAGAATCGGTGCTTTCGGCGATTATTGCCCTGGCGGCTTCCATCCCGGTAATACCGTAAATCTTCTCCAGAAAAGCCGTGACTGATTGATCCCCGATATCACCCTTTCCTTCGATCCTTACTTTAGTTTCGCCGCCTATGTCCCTGGCTGTCATCGATAAACCAATTATAAAATTGGCCGCTCCATCAACACCCAGCATTTTCCCTATTTCCGCGTCGTTCTTTATTTTCTGGAAAACTTCCATATTATAAATCGTTACCATATTCTGGTAAAATTCCCCCACATAAGGGTCTTCTTGATCGCTTTCTTTATCCCCGTAAATTCTCAATACCCCATCCCCGTCAACATAGGCGTTGAAACAAGGAAACAATAAAACAGAGTTCAATATAGCTCTGTCTTCGCTTTTCTCGCTGCCCAGAAACTGGACCAACCCCATCTCTGAATCTATGGTTTCTACTCCCTGCGCGAATATATCCACAAACTGTTTTACGGTTAAATCTCCTTTGTCCTTTACTATTCCTGTTTCTTCGTCCACTTTACGCGCGATACGCCCTTCCCCGTCTTCACCGATATAACCTCTCTGTCTCGCTATGGAAGTGAGTGTCCACGCTGCTCCTGCACTATCATCTTCCCCAAGAAAGGCCTTTGCGTTCGGATACAAAGATAAGGCATCGTCAAACTGTTGCATTACATCGCCTAATACCTCAAATGTGGGATCTGGAAATCTAACCTCAATAACTTTACCATCTTCATCCTTTACAACAATTGGCTGACGCTCAACAATCAAATTCCCTTTGTCATCCCTCCTTATCCCAGACACTAAATCCATGGACATGAAAAAAATTGTGAAAAACGAATTTATCTCTGCCTGAGTTTCCAATCTCGCTAACATGTTGGCAATATTATCCGTACCATAAATATCTTTAAGCATCACTCCTATCTCTTCACTTGTCACGTCCTCCAATTTAGTGCAATCGTCTGCATATACACCATCCCTACTCCCGCCACGTGAGTACAGCACCTGACCGTTTTTCACATACCCCGTTTTCATCGCCAGGCCTAACACGTTATAAAACGTCGCGACATCCGCGTCTGTCTTTAACATCGCCATGATATCCGTAACGTTTTTTACACCGTATATATCCGCCAGTACCGCGCCTAACCCGTCACCGTCCAT
>JAHJBY010000015.1 GCA_018813285.1 Candidatus Omnitrophota bacterium | reverse complement strand
TTTGAGAAGGTTCTTAAAATAAAAGTCGGCGCGACGACCAAAGACGGTAAGGTCTCTCTTGATAGGACAGGCTGCATCGGCATGTGTGACATGGCGCCGGCTGTTATGGTGGATGACATACTAATTGGTGAAGTCACTCCTAAAAAAGTCGCGGAAATAGTGAAGCGATTAAAGTCAGGAAAAAAACTGGATGATATGGCGAGTGCAGGAAATACGGAACGTGAAGGGCCGGTAATTTTCAGGCCTATTAAGCCCTATAAGGCATTGGGGAAAGCGATCGAAATGGGTCGCTCAAGCGTTCTCGACACTGTCAGAGATTCTAATCTCAAAGGCAGAGGCGGCGCCGGGTTCCCGGTTGGGGTTAAATGGAATCTTACGGCAACAGCGAATTCTAAAAAGAAATTTATTGTTTGTAACGCTGACGAAGGTGAACCGGGAACTTTTAAGGACAAAGTGCTTCTTGAAGAGTATCTATCGCTCCTGATGGAGGGCATGACTATCGCCGGGTTTGCTGTGGGTGCTGATACGGGGGTTTTGTATTTGAGGGGTGAGTATAAGTATATGGTACGCGCTATCGAGAAAGAACTCGCGAAATTACACGAAGCAGGTTTTCTCGGTAAAAATATCATGGGCAAGAAGGGTTTTGACTTTGATATAAAAATACGGCTTGGTTCCGGGGCTTACGTTTGCGGCGAGGAGACAGCGTTGATCGAGTCTCTTGAAGGTCACCGCGGTGAACCGAGGAACAAACCGCCTTTTCCCGTAAATACGGGATTTGAGGATCATCCCACAACTGTAAATAATGTTGAAACTTTCGTAAGCGCGGTACACATTGTGGCTGAAGGAGCCGATTGGTTTAAAAAAATAGGAACCGAAGGATCCTCCGGCAGTAAACTTATAAGCGTTTCGGGTGATTGCGCGAAGCCCGGTGTGTATGAAGTTCCATTCGGGATCAGTATTAAGGAAATCCTAAAAATAGCGGGAGCGAAAGATGTAAAAGCCGTACAGGTCGGCGGGGCTGCCGGATGCTGTGTTCCAAAAAAAGATTTCGACAGAAAACTTAGTTATGAAGACCTTTCTACCGGTGGATCCATAATGATCTTCGGTAAAAAGAGAAGCCTGCTGGACATCGCTGAAAATTTTCTGCATTTTTTTAAAGAAGAATCATGCGGACAATGTACTCCCTGCAGGCAGGGTACAGTGGTTCTCTCAGAAGGCGTCGATATGCTGAAGAAAGGTGAATGTTCGGCATCATACTTACAAGATCTTATTTTGTTGTCTGAAACAATGCAGGTGGCTTCAAAATGTGGTTTAGGCCAGGCGGCTTCGACCGCGTTTGAATCGATAATAAAGAATTTTTCCGGTGAATACAAAACATCAAAGAAAGCGAAGAAGGAGACGATATTCAATGGTTAGAGAGCCTTTCGCGAAGAGTACTTCCAGAGCTCCCGTGAGTCAGAGGGGACAGGATATCAAGAAAGTTGATCATAGCGCTTCAGGTGCCTTGGTAAAAGTGGTTATAGACGATATTGTGGTTAAGATCCCGATGGGTACAACTATTCTTGAAGCGGCAAAACAGGTCAACATCAAGATACCTACATTGTGCAATCATGACGATCTTTGCCTTGCCGGCGTTTGCCGTATCTGTGTGGTTGAAGTTGAAGGACAGAGAACACTTCAAGCATCCTGTTCATACCCCATATTCAGCCCGATAACTGTCAAGACCTATTCGAGAAGAGTAAGGCACGCCAGGGGGCATATACTGCAGCTTCTTTTAAAAGAACATTACGGGGAATGTTATTCTTGCGCGAGAAATAACAACTGTGAACTCCAGGCTCTGGCAAAGAAATACGGGATCACCAGCTACAGGTTTGGCCATATTACTGAACCCAGGCATGTAAAAGACACATCAAGCTATTCGGTTGAAAGAGATATGGATAAGTGTATACTGTGCCGCCGCTGTGTAAGGACTTGTATAGATCTTCAGGAAGTAGGCGTTCTTGAAGCGGTTAACAGGGGGCATGATACGAGGATCTCCACATACATGGATAAGCCTCTTTCGGATGTGATATGTATCTATTGCGGCCAGTGCATAAACAGATGCCCTACCGGAGCTTTGAAAGCGAAGGATCCTGCTGAAGATGTATGGGCGGCTATTGATGACCCCACAAAACATGTTGTTATACAGACTGCTCCGAGTCCGCGGGCGGCCATAGGGGAAGAATTCGGTCTTGCGCCGGGAACAAGTGTGACGAAAAAGCTCAATACAGCGATCAAACGCATTGGATTCGATAAGGTATTTGATACAAATTTTACAGCCGACCTTACGATCATGGAGGAAGGTACCGAACTGCTTCTTAAGTTGAAAGCTGCCCTTGTAGATAAAGACAAAAGCGTAAAACTTCCGCAATTTACTTCCTGCTCGCCGGGCTGGGTCAAATATATTGAACACTTTTATCCGGAAAAACTCGGCCATGTTTCCACCGCGAAGAGTCCTCAACAGATGTTCGGGGCCATAGTAAAGACATGGTATGCCGAAAAGAACAATATCGATCCGAAAGATATAGTCAGCGTATCTCTTATGCCGTGTTCGGCTAAGAAATTCGAGTGTGAAAGACCGGAAATGGATGCTTCCGGGTTTAAGGATGTGGATTACGCGCTTACTACCCGGGAAATTGCGGGCATGATAAAAGAATGCGGAATAGATCTGCCTAATCTTCCGGATTCAGATTTTGATGATCCGCTTGGCATCGGATCCGGTGCCGCGCTTGTCTTCGGGGCGACCGGTGGAGTGATGGAGGCTGCTATCAG
>JAHJBY010000121.1 GCA_018813285.1 Candidatus Omnitrophota bacterium | reverse complement strand
TCTCTGCCTGCCCTCCCTATTTCCTGGCTGTAGCCTTCTATTGATTTCGGAAGATCATAATGAAGTACTCTCCTGATGTCTTTTTTATCAATACCCATCCCGAAAGCTATAGTTGCCACGACAACCGGAACCTTCCCACCCATAAACTTATTCTGAATTTCTACTCTTTCATCATTTTGCAACCCGGCGTGATAAGACATTGCATTGACGCCATTCGAATTCAACATCCCGGCGACCTTTTCAGCGGTTTTTTGTAATGTTACATAAACAATCGTAGCTGCATCAGCATTTTCATTGACCCTGCTTAACAATCTGGAATCTTTTTCATCTTCACAAACAGGTGAAACTTGAAGAAAAAGGTTCTTACGATAAAAGCCCGTTATGACCACATTTTGTTCTGGCACGTTAAATTTCGCGCACATATCATCTCTGACTCGCGGCGCTGCCGTCGCTGTTAAAAGAAGTATCTGATTGATCTTAAACTCTTCTTTATAAAAAGGAATCTTTAAATATTCCGGACGGAAATTATGTCCCCATTCCGAAATACAATGCGCCTCATCTACAACAAGCAATGATATTCGTATCCCTTTAAGCTGAATCCTGAATCGCTCATTTTTGAACCGTTCAACTGATATCATGAGTATTTTTAAGGATCCATCTCTCGCCTTTTTCAGAACATTGTTGTATTCTTCCCTGTCCATTGTTGAATCAAGTTTCGCGGCAGGAATATTTTTTCGCGATAAAAAATCAAGCTGATCTTTCATTAAAGAAAGTAGCGGAGAAACCACTAATGTTATCCCAGGCAAGAAAAGCGCAGGCAATTGATAACACAAGGATTTACCTCCTCCGGTTGGAAATATAGCAACTGCGGGCTCACCAGCTAGAATCATTTCAATAACTTCTTTCTGCCCTTTTAAAAAATTATCAAACCTAAAATGTTTTTTTAATTTATTTTCGATCATTTGCCACCTTCATTTAAATTTCTTTCCCTTCGCACTTCCACCTCGGAATTGTCTCCATTATAGTTTTCTCCCTTTAATCTTTTTCACTTTTACAATATTGCCAGAAATCTTTGTTAAGGCCGATCGAACCATACTTCCAGGCGGGGAATCTCCAAAAAATATACTTTTCAATTCATCTTCGTCACATTTTTTTATCTCGTTAATAAGTTCTATCGATTGTTTAATATATTCATCTTCATCCTTACATGAACGGGCAAGATCTCCAAACCATAAAGTCAAGCAATGGTTAAATCGTTCAGCCTCCTCAATTATCGCACAATAAGTCTCTTCTGATAAATCGTCCGTATCCATTTTATTCTCCTATTGTTGAAGAATATCTATTATATCACGTGTTATCTTTATGAGCCTACTTTACCAAAGCGAAAGTCCAAAGACAATGGTTTTCGTTAAACGAGATAAACTAGAGATAAATCTCTGAGGATATTCATTGAATCTTAGTTAATACAGCACAATTAAATAATTTTAGTACAGAAAACTGCAAAGAAATTACCAAATATAGTGGAATTACAGATTAAATGGGAAAGATTAACTAAGGGTCCTTTTAGAGATAAAGAGCCCTTCGACTTCGCCCTGAACCAGGAACGGTTCATGGCTTCGCTCAGGATTCCGATCACTTGTGTGGTTTACCAAATGGATTATTTGTTAGAGAAAGTTTTGTGTTTATTTTCCAGTTATTTTGCAATTGTCGCTCCAATAGCTATTGAGTTTTGGCGATGAGGGTGAGCTTCTTATCTCTCGACCACTTCTTGATCTGCATTTCGCGCTTTCGGGCTGAAGATTTATCGGGAAATAGCTCCTGGTAGATGAGTTCGACGGGGAGGCGCATGCGCGTATAACGACTGGCTTTCTTTTGGTTATGGCGTTCTACCCTTTTGGCTACATCGGTAGTAATACCAGCATAGAGCTTGCCATCCGAACATTTGAGAATGTATAGATACCACATAAGCGTATTATCCCCTGTCCATCGGGGTTATGGTCCCTCGACTCAGCCTTTGGCTTCGCTCGGGATCAAATTCCGCTTCGCGGAATTTGGTTATGCCAGTATAGAGCATTCCGTCTGAGCATTTGACTATGTATAAGTACCACATGAAATTAGTATACCATGAAAATCAAAATGGAAACAAAAACCCCCACTTGTGATCCTGTCACAAGCAGGGGTTCTGGCCCCTCGACTCGGTCGCTTTGCGACCTCGCTCGGGGTCAATTTTTTGCTTTAGCAAAAAATTGGTGAAGGCCGTTGAGTTGGGACGAACCATAGATGTCATTTTACCAAATACAATACATGGAAGCCGAAAGAAGAACCTATAACGATCAGGATAACAACCCGACCCGGAGGCTCGGCACGGCCGGCAGGCCGGGTGCGGGCGGCCTGCCGGCCGTTCGCGTCCTCATTGCACCACAAGAAAACAAAAAGAGTAGCTCGTTCGCCAGTGGCCTTCACCACTCTGAATCCTTGGGTGGCCACAGTGCCGAGCCCTGCCACCCTCTGCCAACCACAAACTTTGGCATGCTTCCTGCTTTCTTTTACGTCTCAGCTATCGTTTTTCGCATAAATTCTGTTTCCATTTGCTTTTTAATTTATACTAACAATGATCTTATCTCATCGTAAATACAAGGCTTATGTTCCGCCATTCACCGTTAAGTCAAAATAGCTAGCTTTTTTTGTGCTAACTATATGTTGTATCCGCCTTGACAAATACAACAATATATGGTATTTTCGCTGTGGATTATGAGTCTGCTTATTTTTTAGCAGTCTATTATTGCGAGTGCTAACTGCCCAATAAGGTTGCAGTTAATTGTAAAATGAAAAGGCCGCAGTTGCGAGAACAACCGCGGCCAATATTACCCTTCACAGAATGTTCGTCATGTAAAAGGCGTTTTGTATGTACAGATTGTACCACAATCTTCTTTCTCTTGGCAAACTTTTTGCAAGGGAAAGGAGGTCTCCCCGTGATAATGCCAATAGACGGGTTTTTGTAACCCCATTTTTACATTCCAACTGTTAATATTTCATAAAAACTAAAAAATCATGGAGGTAACATGGCAACACGTGCAACTGTAACGAAAGTCATCGATGGAGATACTTTCTGGACAAGCAAAAAAATTCGACTTGCTCGAGTAGAAGCCCCGGAACTTAATGCTCCCAATGGACAGAAAGCAAAACAAAAATTAGAGAGTTTGATCCTGAACAAAAGTATCACTTATGAACAGGTTGGAACTTCATATGACCGGATAGTCGCGGAGATCTGGCTTAACGGAGCCAGCATTAACGACATGATGATCAGATTTCTTGAAACTCTTTAAAATCAAAAACATGCAGTTGCAGGGCATGACTAAACATGCTCTGCAACTCATTCAATTAACGGAGGTAAAAATGTCAGAAAGTAAAGAACACCGACAAGTAGCTCGTAGTTTGGCTAAGAAAGAACAAACCGATTATAATTCTGGTAAAGGACCTGATATTCTGAATTCTAGAAGAATTATTGAGGTAGAAACAATAAATACTGTTTTGGGAGGACTACAGCAGCTGCAGGGTTATCACAAACCTGTGTACATAGCCGGCACTAACAAGGCTGCTGTTGATAAGGCTCTTGAAATAACTAAAAATACTACGGTAGGAGTTATGAATAGAAAAGGAAACATTATTAAACCTTCTACCAGGAAAAGAAAGTAAGAACGCTGGTGTCAAGTCTCGTCATTCGTTCTTTTTCTGTCCGATTGCGCGGCTTGACACCATGTTTTTTTATATCAAAGAAGAAATGCCTTAAAGCACCATTTATCAATCGCAAACTTTGGCATACGTGACTCCCCTTGCATTATATTTTGCATTTTGGGTTAAAATCTGATTTATATTTCTTAAAGTTTGGTGGGGCAGTAATTTTCAATGAAGCTGCTTTTCCATCATTAAATGTCATGGGGAATGTTGATACTAAAAGTTCAGCAAATCGAGAACGCTTGGTGGGATCTCCAGCTATAAGACTGGCTCTATCAATTATCGTTTTATAGAACATTCCCTTATATTGACGCATAATCAAAGGATGTGCTGCATTACTTAACATAATTTTAACTCCCCTACAAGCCAATTTATGAGCTAATGCGGATAATCGAAGTTCATCAGTGGAACTAAAAAGAACAGAATTGTATTTTATAAATCCATTAGTCAGATTTGTAGTAACATACGGGGGATCCAAATAAATGAAATCGCTTCGTCGAGTTGCATGCTTAACTGTTTCTTCAAAATCGCAACATTTAAGCTCTGCATTTTTTAGCACTTGGCTGGCTTTCAAAAGTTGGTCAGTATCAAATATTTTATTCCTTTGAATTACATTCTTTCCTATCGGCACATTGAACTCACCTCTACTATTTACACGATATAACCCATTCCAACACATTTTGTTTAAATATATGAAATATGCGGATTTTTTTACTAAATCTTTCTCACAATTAAATTTTTCTCTTACTCTATAATACACGTTTTTGTCGTTTTTTAATCTTTTGAGAATTTTTATAACCAGCAAGCAATTATTTCTTACTTGACGGTAACAATTGATAAGCTCAAAATTACTATCTGCTAACAATGCTGATTTGGGTTCAAGCTCAAAAAACAAAGTCCCACTTCCCAAAAAAGGTTCATAATAAGTTTTAAATTTGGGTATTTGATTTTTAATTTTAGGAATGAGCCATTTTTTTCCTCCAGCCCATTTGAGGAATGAATTCATATAATCATATCCCTATTGATAATTGTTGCCTCTTTTTATAATCTTCTGCTGATTCCTCAGATTGAATTGATGTAATCATATCGGATAATTGAGCAAATGCTTCTGCTGATATTAATCTCCTAATTCTAGCTCTTTCTATATCACTTTTTTTTGATAATAATATTTTGAAAAAATTGAATAAAGATTGAAAAGCTTTATTAGTTGCACTAGATTGTGGGGGGGGTATGTTTTTATACAATTTAAAATTGTTTTTCGTCGTCAAGGATAAGCACATATTTGAAAAAGATCTGATTTCATCAATTGGTACTTGTTTTTTAAAACGCTCCCTCTCATCGGATTTATTTTCTTTAACCATTTTTAATAATTCACCCTGCAGCTTTTTAAAATCTTTTATAACTTCATCATAATTTTTTAAATATTTTGCCCTATCTAGCTGTTGTCCCAAGCGGCCATGAGAATATTTGTTTTTTAGAAAAGATACATAATTTTTGAAATTTTTCTTGTTATTACTTGAAGCATACTTGTAAAGTTGCTCTAGTTCTTTATGCAATATTTTTTTTCTTACCTCTTGGTTGGGATCAATTAATGGTAACATTTCAGATAAAGAACTAATGCTTTTTAGGCTGCCTATATCCTTTATCATTTCATCTTTTTTTGCCCATATTTGTTTTATTTTGTGTGCTCTAAAAATTGTCGGTCTTTTGATCAACCCTTTTGTTTCTCTTTGTATTTCCCACCCCATTGAATGAGGTTTACTAACTCCTAATTTGAACAAACAATCTCCAATTTCCCATAAGGTTTCTAACTTCGTTTTTACTTGAGCGCCAGCACTCCTATACACATTGTTCAAATATGCTATTTCCTTAATTACTGCATTTAAATTAGTAGTCATTTTGCGCCCTCTATCTAGATATCTCCATTTCATGCCCCAGAACAGTACTGCTTAATTGATGTTCCAGTTTTAATGTTAAATTTACAATATTTTCTCCAACCTCAGAAACAGAAGGAACTTTGCCTTTTTTTTCAAACAACCTATGAACACAATATGGAGCCACTATTTGCGATATATAGTTCAAAATCCTGTTGTCAAATTTTACTCGCCCTGTTTTATTTGGGTTGCGCAAGATGAAATCTGAATGTTGCGTGTTCACTATCAACGAATTCCCAAGGTCAATAATTCTATCTTCTCCAGCATGATTTTGAAATTCTATTCTTGGCCCATGAGAGGTTATAACTTTTTCTCGAGACATTCCATCTTTTGAAGAAACTTTACTTTCACCAACTCCTCCACCGGCACTATCATCTCCAACACCATGATTCCCATCTTCACATATTTCTCCTCCTGAAGACTTCTGATTACCTCCTTCACCTCCACCCCCAGGTTCATCTCCTCCGAAAGGTACGTCCCCATTACTGTCAGACACTTCTTCACTAAAAGATCCTGCTTCACCTGAAGGCGCTAGCTGTTCAAATTCTAATTTAAAGTTTTTGAGTATTTCTGACAAACAATCAGACATAATTTTTCCAATTTTCTTAAATGATTCTTGTGTTTTTTTATCCATTGCATCGTCAATAAGCGCTTTTAATTCTATTTGAACTTGCAGCATTGCTTCATACAAACTTTCGCGTTGTTTCGAGTCCTTAAGATCGTCACGTGTTAAATTTGGAGAACATAAATCATTGATTTCTATCGATCCCACAACAAACGGATTGGACCATACATATGCGATTTCGCCTCGAGAGCGTAAATAATTTTTAAAACTTTTCAATTCATAAATTGTCTGAACTCTGCGGTTTTTATTCGTCAATACTGGTAACTGCCCATCTTGAGCACGATCCAATACTTTTAAATCAACTTTAATGCAATATTTTTTCCCATCATCTTCAACATCTACAGTCTTTTGTAAAATAGGTCCTGCTAATTTTGAATAATCAAAATATTTACATTCGTATGCTTTTTTACCTTCTTCTTTGACATATATTTTTATTTTTTTTGCCCGCAGAACATCATCAAAATGGTGCTCAATTTCTGCTACTATTGCTCCTATGAAGCCCTTTTTTTTGAATCCATGCGCGTCGAATTTAGAAATTGTTACTCGAGTCCCATAATTACTGAGCTGTCTAGTATCCGTTTCGTAACACGGTACATCTTTTTTTTCATCTACTGTCCGATCAATTTTAATAATAGCTTCCTTTTCACTTTTTTTCCTGCTAATAAAAATAGCTTCTTTAGCAAATGCTCTAAAAGCATGTACTCCAAAACCAAATTGACCATTTGCCCAAGGAACTGTCTTTTTTTTCGAGCGTCCCACACTAGACAAAAGCTCACATAATTCTTCAGGTGACATGCCCCCGCAATTATCAGTAAAACAAATGTTCTTTTTAGAAACATCAATTGTTATTTCAATTTTATGGGAAGTATTTACCCCTTGCTCCTCTAATATAGATGCTGCATCAATCGCATTGTCTATATATTCCATTGCCGCTCTATAGAAATCCTTATATGTCCCTGATATTTGATTTATCAACTCATTTTGATCTTTTATTTGAAGGCGTGTTTTCGAAATAGTTTTCATGCTCATCTCCTGTGGTTTGGCATCGCGTACCATGTATTCCTTCCCATGCCATTTTTCATAATTTCTCCAGTAGCCATGAGTGATTTGATTAAATTAGAAGCCCTCACTCTATTTATTCGGCAATAACTAACAATTTCACCCATTTGAAGGGGACCATTTTCCACTAAAGTTTCACAGATTTTGTCTAAATCTTGCATTTTTTTGATACGTGCTAACTTTTTTCTATGTTCTAACCAGGGCCTAGTTGCTTCAACAAATTGTGGCGGTTGGGTGATATCTAATTCTGCCCTAAAATTATGGATTGAGCCCCAAAAATATCCTATACGCGTTGACAGATAATGCCAATGTTTATTCGCCTGAAGCTCGGAAGTTGTCGGGTGATGTCCTAATTGTTTCTTAACACTCAAATACAGATCTATAATTTTCTTTTTTCTGCCTTTAGCTATCAATTCATTAATTTTGTCTGTGCTTATCTTATATTTGGATAACATTCGCTTCAACATACTAACTGACATATTGTTTTCTTTAGCTACTTTGCTTACACTAAGTAATTCGACAATGTCTTTGATTATTTTTTTCTCCCCTATCTCGGGAAGCCTTCTGGGATTATATTCGAATAAATTATACTCTGTTCCTTTCACTAAAATTTGCCGAACTCTTTCTCTTGTTATGCCAGTTTTTTTTGCCGCATACTCCAATGATCCGCCTTTCTTGTAAAGATTGTAACATCGTTTATAAGAATTAACCTTCGCAAGAGGAAGAGCTTCAGTTCTTATTCTTTCGATAACTTTTCCTTCATTAGGATATTTTTTATGAAAAAGACTCACAAGTTCTTCAGGCCCCGAAGAACTGTTTATTCTTACCTTGACTTCTTTTTGCAGTTGAGAAGAAACATCCAAATTGAAACTCAGTTCAAG
>JAHJBY010000091.1 GCA_018813285.1 Candidatus Omnitrophota bacterium | reverse complement strand
GACAATAAAAACGTTTTGCCGCTGATATAATACCCCAAACATACAGGTATCATTAAGATTGGTATGTATATAAGCAAAAATATTACTGCCCGAGCAACAACTATCTTAATATCCATCAGATGGTGACGAATAATTGCATATACAACACAGGATAACCAAACCAATGTTAGGGGAGGACCTAACCATAAAAGCTTAAAGTTTCCAAACCAAGGCATAATTACGTTTGTAATGCTGGCTAATACTGCTCCTAAAAATGTTCCAACAAGAATATACCTTAAACGTGCCTTGGTAATTCCCGTACATTTTTTGTAAGCTTTCAAAAACCTCCAGAATGCCCACAAAAATACTACATCAAATTGTACGTCAAAAAGTATATGTCCCGGACCATATATAAACTCTTTTCCTCCGTTTAGCATTTTCACTTCTTTCACGATTATTGGCGTGAAGAAAAACAATACAAAGAGAATAAAATTAGGCAAAAAAACGAAAAGCAATTCAGGCTGTTTCTTAACGGTGATTTTTTCATGCGGAAAGAAAAAGGAAAAACATAAAAATGATGCGGGTATCAGTCCCCCTGCAACATATAAAACTCTTGTCCAAAATAAAGCCATTTGAGGAGTTGCACTTTGGTAGAACATTGCTAATCCAAATGCCCACAAAGTCATGTTTCCTACGAACAAACTGTAACTAATGCTAACCTTTCTATCTTTCCCCTTCAGAACAACAACTATCCAGAGAGAAAAAAATACGATTGCCATTATTAACAATATGCTTACTCGAAAGTCCATATGTTATCCTTTTTTACGAATGTACGGAGGTAGGGTTTTGGTAGCAAGTATTGATTGCTTAGGAGTTAACACTAACTTTAAATCTTCAATAGTCCCATAAAGAATATCGCCAAAGGATATTTTTGTTTCGGCAATAGCTAATTGTAATTTTTTATTTTTAATTTGTGTTTCTACAAAAAATGCCGTGCCATCAAAAGATGGTTGCCATAATCCTTTTTTGTTATTCGGTAGCTGCAAGGGCATTACCCCATCAGCCTTTACCACTTGCGGAGCTGTTTTGGGATACAAAACACCAAGATGAATAGAAGCCGAAGAAGCCATTAGCCATCCACACATTGCCAGATAGATCGTTTTATTATAATGGCCATCTGTGTCTTTTTGCGAAATGATTCCCATCCCTATGCTACGGGTACCGATTATTTGTTCTTCATTTCCAAATACTATCATTTTTTCGATTCTTAGGAATGGCGGCGTAAAATCGACAATATTCATAATTTGTTTTTTATCAATCCGCGATAATATATGCTGATCATTCACGTTATTTTTTATATGATCGGGCAATTTTGTTTCAAAAAATTGTTCTATAACTCCCACACGATCTGCCTGTTGAATCTTAGTTTGAGAGGTACCTCTATTGCCCATTAAATGCCTCCTGATCCTTTAGCTATCTTCTCTTCATAAGATCTAATAAATCAATCTCACGAATACAGTATTCGTTGTACTTTAAACTAAAAGCTCTCCCACCCTTCTGAATATGTTACTTATTGCTGCAACGGACATGTAACTCTATCTCATTAAACCAATTTATCACAGCATGTTAGACAAGCTATGCTACCTTATGATCAACTTTGTTTCAAACAGTAGTTTGATGATTTTACAATAGTATATCCTACAATATGTTACACGGCAAGGATCGCCGGCATAAACCAGACATGAAGAACTGGTGCTATGCGATTTTGTCCGTTTCCGTATTTTTTAAAAGATTATTGATTTCGTAAAAATTAGAATTGACTGGGGACACCAATCCCTTTAATATGCATGCATGTCTAAGCAGGCCGGGGGGTATAATTCAAAGACATCTTTTATTTTCAGGAAGCTCATGCCGGGAAAACAAGAGAAAGTTAACTCTACGCTATGTTGTTAAACAGAGGGTCAAAGATGACCGCCCATTTTCTTAATTATTTTTTAAATTTTCGCTAATAATTTGTTTAAATTCCCTATTTTTGAAAAGTTCATCTATACTCGATTCAAGAGCAATATCTATAGACTTATCAGCACCGAATCCACCTGTTATGCCTATCCAGTTCTCACTGTGCGAGGTAAATGTTTTGCTAAATAGCATGGCACCTGTATTGTCATAAACAAAAATAGAGAAAATAGTATTGCCCTTAGCAGCTTCCATGACAGCATCAAAAGAAGATATAAAAAACTTTGACAAATTACCAGAAACATAGAGAATTCCGTTGTCGCTTTTTAATAATTCAACAATTTTCTTCGTGCCTGGCTTGCTGGAAAGATTAACTTTTTGGACGTTGAACCCGGTATCTCTTAATTTGGCCGCAATTCTGTCAGTTAATGCAACATTAATATCAACATCTGATTTCAGTATCAGGGCAGATACTTGTCCTATGGATTTTTTGTCAGCACGAGTGTCCCGTAAGTCTGTTAAAATAATTTTTGGCGCTCCATCGATCCTTGTTAATTGATATACGTTATTGGGTCGCGCTAACCTGGCAGTATGAGCCATGCATCCTGTAAGAAAAAACACCAACCCCAGCACGGATGTTATGAATGTAAGATTTTTAAAGATTCTCATTTTAAACTCCCATGTAAATTTCCAGTAACAAACAACCCTATTTTACTTATGTCTGATCTTATCTCATCCCATTGTTAAAAGATTACCGCGAGCTTGCCGCCAATTTCCAGAGAATTATTCTTTGGTTCATATCCTGTGCCGATATGAGTACCGCCGTAGGTGATCGTAGCGTCTTCTGATTTCCCAATATTCCAATATCTCACAAAAGGTTCTATTACAATACTTAAAAGATCCCATTTCTTTCGAATTTTTATAGAACCTCTAACACCCCAGCCATTATGTTGATTATTATTAAGTGTATCAAGCTCAGGTGACAAATCCTCCAAATGAGTTCGCTGTAAGCCATACCAGAAAAGATCATATTCCGCGGTTCCTCCAATTGACCACCCGTTTGCAAGCTTAGTGACAATTTCCAATCCTATCGGGCTGTAGAAATAATTTGATTCTCTTCCAAATCCGGCCGGATCACAGGCAAGATCATCATGCAAATGTCTATATCCAAGTCCAATGTACGGTGTGAGGAAGGTCGCGTCCAATATGCGAAAGTCAACACCAGCCACACTCCGTATCTCAAACATATAATCGGTTATGTTGCTTATGTCATATGCTGTGCCATTCGAGAGTTGTCCGTTATAGTCGACTATGCCTCCACTGCCCTTGCCGTCTACTTTTAGCATAAGCCTGTTGTGATAGGCATAAGAGGCGACTGCTCCATACATCGCACCTGTTTCTTTCATTGTGCCCGGTTCTTCGTATCTGATATAAGAGATTTCAGTTCCTAATTCCACCGTGTGCCTTTGAAGTTCTACTTTCTCTTG
>JAHJBY010000090.1 GCA_018813285.1 Candidatus Omnitrophota bacterium | reverse complement strand
CTCAGGATGACGGGGCGGGAGCCCGAGGAAAGCGTATACTTTTGCGTACCTTCGGATGACCTTCTATACAGGTTTTACAATATATAAAATCCTTCCTTGTTTTCTTCTTCTGATAATCTAATGCACCGCCCGCTTGGGCGGGCTACGTTGTTGGTGTTTTCACCGTTCGCCTCAGCTGGGGCTCAGGCTCACTGCCTCGCTCGCTTGGCCGCTCGCTTGTTGCAAGCAGTCTCTGTGCTCGGGCTTCAGCCGCTTGGGCGGCTTCCGCTCCTGCGCTCAGAGCCAATTTATCCCCCTGTTTATTTTAGTGTTTATTTTAGTTGACTATTAATGTCTACTACTGTAAAATGTGCTTATTATGAATAAGCGATACAATATTACACATACTGCGAAGCAATTAGGCATTACTCGACAGACTCTTTATAATTGGATAGAGAAGGGTTGGGTGAAGCCTAAACGAGATTATCGTGATTATCCTTTATTTACTAAAGAAGATATTAAAAACATTGAGAAATGGCGACAGGAATTAACGGATTGATATGACTTTTATGAGGGGGAATTTATGAAAGATAAAAATAAATCACAGCTTATTATTTATCAAACAGAATCAGGGGAAACCAAAATTGACGTTAGATTCCAGAATGAAACAGTTTGGCTTTCTCAGCAGTTAATGGCAGAGTTATTTCAAACAACGAAACAGAATGTAAGTCTACATATTGGTAACATTTATGAAGACGGAGAACTTATACCACAGGCAACTGTCAAGAAATTCTTGACAGTTCGAAAAGAGGGTGTTCGCGAAGTTCAGCGAAAAGTCGAATACTACAATCTAGACATGATCATTTCGGTAGGGTACCGCATAAAATCAAAGGTCGCGACACATTTCAGACAGTGGGCTACTCGACATCTTAGGGAATTTATTATCAAGGGGTTTGTACTGGATGATGAGCGCTTAAAAAATCCGAATCAGCCATTTGATTATTTTGATGAATTGATTCGCCGTATTCAGGATATACGCACATCGGAAAGGCGGTTTTATCAAAAAATTACTGATATTTACTCCACAAGTGTTGATTATGATCCTACGGATGAAATGAGTATTGAATTTTTCAAGACAGTTCAGAATAAAATGCATTGGGCTATTACAGGTAAAACAGCAGCAGAGATAATTCACTCAAGAGCGAGCAGTAACAAGCCCAATATGGGTTTGACAAATTGGCGAGGTCCAAAAGTTCGGAAAAACGATATTGAAATAGCGAAGAACTATCTAAACGAGAAAGAACTATTGGCTTTAAATAATTTGGTCGAACAATATTTAGTTTTTGCCGAAGGCCAGGCAATGAGACGTGTTCCAATGCACATGAAGGATTGGATTAAGAAACTGGATAGTTTTATGCAATTGAACGAAAGAAAAATATTGACACACGCGGGAAAAATATCTCATCAACTTGCTATGGATGCTGTAAATAAAGAGTATGAAAAGTATTCTCAAAAAAGGCAGATAGCTTATGATAAAAAAGGTACCGCTTTTGACACTTTGGTTAATCAAACAAAAAGGTTAGAAAATAAAAGCAAGAAGGGTAAGAAAAAGTCGGGGAAGAAATGAAAATAGCAATTTATACTCGAGTATCTACCGAAGAACAAGTAAGAGAAGGAACTTCTCTTGATGTTCAGCGTGAGTATTTAGAAAAACATGCCCAGCGTGAATGCTATGAAATTTATAAGGTATACTCTGATGAGGGTATTAGCGGGTATTCGGATAAGCGCTCTGCCTTACAGGAGCTTTTGCAAGACGCAAAACTGCGCAGATTTGATTTAGTTATTGTACATAAGATAGATCGGTTTAGCCGTAACCTAAAAGACTTGCTTAATTTAGTAGATGAATTATCGGCTTGTGGTGTAGGTTTCAAATCTGCTACTGAACCGTTTGATACAACGACATCAGCAGGCAAGCTGATGTTCCAACAGCTTGGCAGTTTTGCTGAGTTTGAGCGTAATCGTTTAGCGGAACGAGTAATGCCTGGGATGATTAAAGGCGTTCAGCTTGGTAATTGGCAGGGCGCAAGATATTCACCATTTGGTTATGATTACAACAAGCCTGAGAAAGTTTTAGAAGTTAATGAGAAGCAGGCTCCGGTTGTGAAGATGATTTTTGAAATGGCGATTGTTGATAAACCTATTCGCTATATTCGTGAATATCTCACGAAAAAAGGTTATCGCAATCGTAACGGCAATTACTTTACCGCAAAACTTATTCGTGATATTTTGCGTAACAGTGTTTATACCGGCAAGCTTGTCTGGAACAAATGCCATTACGATAAAACGCAAGCGACTCCTAAGGGTTACAGATATATTAAAAACGATCTGTCAAAGGTGGTTGTTTCTCAAGGACGGCATCAGCCACTGATTTCCGAAGAAGTTTTTGAACGAGCGCAAAAGGCACTTGCTAAACGACGTATAGAACATAAAAAGCGGGCAGGAGATTATCCGCTATCAGCGGTGATGTTTTGTGCTAAGTGTAATCATAAATATCATGGCATATCATCTATTCGTAATCATAGGACTGGTGAGAAAAGCAGGTGGTATCGTTGCATTGGCCCGTACAAGTCATTTATCAAGTGCAGCAATAAGGCGGTCAAGGCAGAAGATATAGAGCCGAAAGTTTCGGTTTTACTATCTACGCTTTTGCGCTCAGAACGGCTAAAACCGAGCCGATGGAAAACAGTGACTGATGCCTTACAGCAGGATTGTCAGCCGATTGATGAAAAGGAGCGTTTGAGGCTTCAAAATAAGCTTAAAAAGATACAAGCCAAGCAGTCAAAACTTACCGACATATATCTCGAGAATATGCTTGGTGAAGATGTATATCATGATAAAATAACAGCTCTTCGCAAAGACGAAGATGAATTGAAGAAACAGCTTGCATTGCAAGCACTTAGAGATATTGAGCGGGAGCGTTCAGAGGATTATATGCACCGTGTTGAGGACTTTCTGGCAGGGTATCAGCCGAACAAGAAAAGCCTTAATTGTTATGAGCAAAAACAGGTGCTGGGACTGCTTTTTAAAAACATCAAAATCGCCCGAAAAGATATTTTTTCTTTTGAATTTTTTGCCCCCTTCAATTCTCTTTTTTTGGAACAGGAGAAAAACGAAAAATGCCTGAAAAATCAAAGACTTATGAAAAATCTGCGCCCAAAGTATATATCCGCACCTTCGGTTGGCCGTTGTCCACCCTATAGACGCACGATGGCGAGCTTGGCGGAGGCGTTGGTAGGCGCGGATTGAGAGAGTTCTTATTGTGAGACAGATCAAATCCCTATGGCTACTCCGGAAGGCGTAGGAATAGGGATTTTTGCTTACGGGTCCTTGGAAGCCTTTGTCGGGTGAGGGTCGGGCGAGGCGCAGGGAGCCAGTGATAGTGGTCAAAAAAATCGATGTCCATGTCCACGCAATTGGCAGGTTGGGCATCAATGGTCAGAACAGCTAAAATGAGCGTTCCCAGACGGGAAACAGGCGATTTAAGGGGTGTCCTACGGGCGTCTGGGAAGGTCAAAAAAGGGCATTTTGATGGACATGCGCGGACATTTAGTGCGCTGTATAAACATTATGCGATTGTAACTGTAGCGGTACTTTTGATGAACGAAAGTACAGCAAGATTCGGATGGTATTAATGTTCACTAAACAGTGAACATTGTTGCGCGAAAATCGTTCTCAAAAAGTATATAGGTTTCCTGACAAGTCCAATCCTGTTTTGCTGGCTGTTTTTGATTGACTCTCAGTGCTTTTCGTGCTATAAGATGCAATATGCGCAAATGAGGAGAATGACTATGTTAACCACAGGAGCTAGGCATATGGATATCATAAAAAAATTAGAACTGTATCGTCTTGAGAACAAGATCACACAGCAGGATTTAGCCAAAGAGCTTGGCGTTGCTTTTTCCACCGTGAGCCGGTGGTTTAATGGCAAGACCGTCCCCAGCAAAATTCAGCAGTATCATGTCGAGAAGTATTTAACAAAAAAGAAAATAACATTTTCGGCTAAGAGCGCAAAAGAGGTAAAGTAAGATGAAATATAAAATCTTTGTCAGTGGTGCACAAAAAGAGTTGAAGAAAGAACGCCGGGCAGTCAAGGAGTTTATCCGTAAGGATGCTCTTTTATCGGAATATTTCGATGTTTTTCTTTTTGAGGATTCTCCCGCCAAGAGTAAATCAGCCGAAATAGCTTACATCGAGGAAGTGCGTAAGAGCGACATTTACATCGGCATTCTCGGACAGCAATATGGCGGCTCCGGCAAAGAAAAGATGTCGCCGACTGAGGCAGAATTCCGCGAAGCCAAGGCGAAACACAAGGAAATATTGATCTATATTAAAGGTCAAAATACCGCAGATAAGCTCCGTGACGGCGGCATGCAGGAGTTTATAACGGAAATTAAAAATCCTAAGGCGGGGTACAGTTATAGAAGATTTGATACTGCGACCGAATTAACCAATCTGGTTTACGAGAGCTTAATATCCTTTCTTAAAGAAAAAGGTGAGATTGGAAAGGCGGGATT
Source organism: Candidatus Omnitrophota bacterium (assembly GCA_018813285.1). Classification (GTDB taxonomy): domain Bacteria; phylum Omnitrophota; class Gorgyraeia; order Tantalellales; family Tantalellaceae; genus JAHJBY01. The sequence continues at coordinate 3,174 of JAHJBY010000090.1, read as the reverse complement.
TGATCAGCGAATTTGCGACGGGGCTAAACTGTCCGATATTGATGATACTAAGGTTAAGTGGTTTTTGAAGACGGCGCGTTCAAAGCGCAATTTTCCACTTGGACTGGATGCCTCCGTAACTGACGTTTTTACCCATTTGAAACTTATCAAGGATGGAAAGCTGACTAATGCCGCGATTTTATTATTCGGAAAGAACCCGAGAAAATTCTTTGATCAGGCAAAAATTAAGTGTGTCCAGTTACCCAGCACTGAAGTCGTGAAGCCGTTCTCATCGTACCACATTTACGAGGAAGAAAACCTCTTTGAGCAAATCGATAAAGCAGTAGCTTTTGTTCTGGGTGCGATTAAATTTCCTGTTATTCAGCAGGCTCATACGGCGCAAGTCGCACGGCCATGGGAAATTCCTGAGTTTGCTATCCACGAAGCCATTGTTAATGCTGTAGCACATCGTGATTACAATACAACGTCCTCTGTTCAGGTGATGGTTTTTCTCGATCGCGTTGAGATATGGAATTCCGGAACGCTTCCCGGGAATTTGAAGGTAGAAGACCTAAGAAAGCCGCATTCTTCCCATCCGTCTAACCCTACATTAGCGAATGTTTTGTATTTTGGTGACTATATTCAGCAGGTAGGGTCCGGTACGACAGAAATGATCCGCCAATGTAAAGCGCAAGGTCTTCCGGAGCCGGAGTTTGTATCTGTACGAAACCTTGAGTTTAAGACGATATTGCCACGAGACATCTTTACTGAGGTTGCTTTGCAACAATCTGATCTTAATGAGCGTCAATTGCAGGCAGTAAAGATGGTCAAAGAAAAGGGGCATATTACAAACAAAGAATATCGCGAGATGCTAAATCTTCCAAGAAGAACAGCCATTAGGGATTTAACCGAACTGTGTGAGAAGGGTGTCTTTAAGAAAGCGCAGGCTTCTGGGCGTAATGTGCGGTATGTTTTAATGAGCCATAAATGAGCCAAATGAGCCATAGGTGAGCCAAGTTGGCGATTGTGGCGATTAGTTGGTGAATAAGCCGAAATCAGACAAACGAGGCAATTGGGCGAAAAAGACACTAAAGGTTATAATATTATAACCTTTGCAATAAATAGGAGCTTTTAGAGTATCTTATAATATTATAAGATACTGATTCAATTATGCTTAAGCTTAGCGTGAGAACAACACAAAAGAAAATAAAAGAAATTGTCAAAAAGCTGGAACGGTTGAGCGTACACCGGTTAACTTTTGATGAATTCAGGATATATGCCCTTTATCGACTGATCGAGCTTGTACATAAGGAGAGTGCCGTTCATTATGATGAGTTATTGTATCGATTTTGCGAGGTGGGGCCAGGAAACCGTAGGTTTGATCCTTTGGCAGTTGAAATTTTACTAAGCTCTCCATCTGTGCGGGAATATCTTAACAAAAATGCGGAAATTGAGCGCAAAGACAAATGGTTTATGGTTAAAGAAGCAAAAGGAAATATTTTGACATTTAGGATCAAAGAAAAGGTGCTTGCCAATATTTTCGAAGGCGCAAAAACGGATAAATTATTTAAACTCTTAAAAGATGAATTAATAGCCGTGTTTCAGGAGTGTGAATATGAAGTCATTTCCTGTCTCGAAGACAAAGATAAAACCTATGTAGAATTTAAATTAAAGCCAAAAAAATTCATCGATGGGCTACTTCTAAGATTCTATAACACCAATGCATGGGTGTATCCTGATTCATGGCAGATATGGGATTTATTTTATAAAGCGAATTTAGATAAATCCATACCGGTTCTTATCGCTCCCAAAATACATGGTGCATGTTTCCCTTTGTTTAAAGCAATTGGCATGTTTGCACGAGCTGGCTACTATCTTTTTATAGATAAGAGCTTAGAAGAAATAAAGGATGAGGTTTTAGATCAAACTGAAAAAGATTATTCTCAGCTTGGGAAGTTCTCTTTCGGAAAAATTGATAGCTTGCCATCGAAGCATAGGGATGAAAGATTCGCAAGCGTAAAACATCTTTTAATAGAAATTATCCCTAACTATTGTGATTCTTTTATGATTAAACGTAATCGCGCTGTAGGGAAAGTTAATCGCTTACCTGAGGATTTTAAAGATTCTTCAAATTTTGTAATAGAACCTAAGGAGAGAATTCAAAAAATAAAGGAGTTATTAGGGCTCAAGTTGGGACATCTTAAATCGGTTGGGGATATGATTAAACGGAATGAACTTATTTTTTTAAATATTACAAAAAGTTAAGAACAGAGAAGAGAAGAATGACGACGGAAAGAAAAGCGACAGGCATAAAGACTTGGCCGGAGGATGACAGGCCGAGAGAGAAACTCCTCAAAAAAGGTGCAGGGGCTTTGAGCAATTCCGAGCTTCTGGCTATTCTTCTTCGCACTGGCACAAATGGCACAAGCGCCATTGATCTCGCCCGAAAAATCTTAAAAAAATTCAGCACATTCAGGAACATGGCGCATACCGACGCGCGCGATTGGAAGGACCTCAAAGGTCTGGGTACGGCTAAGGTCGCCCATATTCAGGCTGCGCTTGAGATTGGCAGGCGGTTTCGTGAGGATGAGGCAAGCGCCGGTAAACAAAAGGTATCATCAGCCAAGGATATTGTGGATATCCTGATGCCGCAGATGCGGGACCTTAAAACGGAAAGTTTTAAGGTCGTCTATCTCGATAGCAATAACCGCGTCATCGACATCGCCGACGCCGCTACCGGCACAGTTGACCACGCCATGCCGATCGTGCGCGAGATCATTCACAGCGCCTTACAGAAATTCGCGGCATCGATTATCTGCGCGCATAATCATCCCAGCGGGAATATCACACAAAGCGCGCAGGATAAAAAATTCACTAAAGAACTAAGCGACGCCGGAAAGTTGATGGAGATAAAGATCGTTGACCACATCATTATCGGTGATGGTAATTATTATAGTTTCGCGGATGAAGGGGAGTTATGAAAAACGGAAAAATAACACTTTCACAGCTTGAGCAATATTTATCCAAAGCCGCTTGGATATTAAAAGGTCCAGTAGACGCGGCTGATTTTAAGGTCTATATCTTTCCGTTATTGTTTTTCAAACGCATATCCGATGTTTATGATGAAGAATACAAGCAAGCATTAGAGGAGTCCGGAGGCGATGTGGAATATGCAAGTCTTCCGGAATTTCACCG
>JAHJBY010000089.1 GCA_018813285.1 Candidatus Omnitrophota bacterium | reverse complement strand
GATGGAGGTTTTTGCTCGCTTGTATAAGGAGAATTTGCTTTACAAAGGCGATTATATCATCAACTGGTGTCCGCGTTGCGAGACGGCGCTTAGCGACGAGGAGGCCGAACATGCCGATGTTGACGGCATCTTGTACTACATTAAATATCCCATCAAGGGCCGGGAGAGATTGAAAAAAGAAAATGAGGATTATGTGGTCGTCGCGACTACGCGCCCTGAGACTATGCTTGGAGACGTCGCGGTAGCCGTAAACCCGAAGGACCCGAGGTATGCCGGCATCAAGGGTAAGACCCTCATGTTGCCCATAGTCAAACGTGAATTAAGAATTATTTTTGATGAAACTGTCGACCAGGATTTTGGGACCGGAGCGCTTAAGGTCACACCGGCGCATGATTCCGTGGATTTTGAGCTCGGTATCAAACATGGCCTTCCGCGTGTGAATGTGCTGAATCCGGATGGGACGATCAACGCGCTTGGCGGCGGATATGAGGGTATGGATAGATTTGAATGCCGAGAGGCGATAGTCGAGGATCTCAGACAGCGAAAACTTTTTATCAAGTTCGAAGAACATCCGCATTCCGTCGGACATTGTTATAGATGCCACACAATGATCGAGCCCAGGCTCTCCAAACAATGGTTTGTTTCGATGAAGCCACTGGCGAAGGAGGCCATACAGGTCGTTCACGATGAAAAAATAAAGTTCTATCCCGAGAGATGGACAAAAGTATATCTGAACTGGATGAAAAATATCAGGGATTGGTGTATATCCCGTCAGATATGGTGGGGACACCGTATCCCCGTGTGGTATTGCCTGGATTGTCTTGGTTGTTCCAATGTGCGGGATGTGGAAGTAATGTCACCGGACAAGAAGGGTGTCTTTTTGCGCTTATCTGAAGGAACACCGGATAAATGTCCGATCTGTGGAAGTAAGAACATAGAGCAGGATCCGGATGTTCTTGACACATGGTTCAGTTCCTGGTTATGGCCTTTTTCTACAATGGGTTGGCCGGAAAAAAGCGAAGAGTTGAAGACGTTCTATCCGACGGATGCCTTGGTTACGGCGCAGGAGATAATTTTCTTTTGGGTTGCGCGAATGATCATGGCCGGATTATGGTTCCAGAAAGAGATACCTTTTCGCGATGTGTATATTCATGGCACTGTTCGCGATCAGACCGGCACAAAGATGTCAAAATCCCTTGGCAATGTTATTGATCCGTTGGACATTATTGACGAAGTGGGGTGTGACGCCCTCAGATTCAGTATTATCTCGATCACATCACAGGGGCAGGATGTTTTTCTTTCCAGGGATAAGTTTGAATTCGGAAGGAATTTTGCCAATAAATTATGGAATGCGTCACGGTATGTCCTGATGAACCAGGATGGAAACGTGAGCGAACAGGGAAATGACCCTTGCGGCAAGACCCTTGCGGATCGATGGATAGTGAGTGTATTTAACGAAACTATTCGAGAAGTACAGAGGGACCTTGTGGCGTACAGGTTCAACGATGCCGCTTCCGCGCTGTACGAATTTATCTGGCATAAATATTGTGACTGGTATCTCGAGTTCTCAAAACTTGCTGAGGACAGGGTTGCCGCGCAGAATACCCTTCTGACTGTTTTGGACGGCATATTGCGCCTGTTGCATCCGTTCATGCCTTTCATAACTGAGGCTATCTGGCAGAACCTGCCGGAGAGACCCACCGGACCGCTCATAAATGCTGCCTGGCCGGTGGCAGACAGCGGCAAAGTGGATACTGCCGCCGTTTCCGATACAGAAAAGATAATTGACGCCATAGTAGCTATACGCAACGTGCGGTCATTCTGGGGCATTGCGGTAAAAACGATAGTGGATGTTGATATGAAAGTCGCGGATGATCTTATGATCAATGTATTGAAAGAAAACTCGCGATACATGGAGAAGCTGGCAAAATGCCGTTTGCGAAATCTCGGAGCGGATGTGTCCAGGCCGAAGCATTCTGTCGCGGTGTTAACCGGGGGTATAAGGCTTTTTATCCCTCTGGGCGAAACAATAGATGTCGAAAAAGAAGCAGTTCGCGTAAGCAAAAAAATAGAAGAAATTGAGAATTATTTGATCACGATGGAGAAAAAACTGGCGAATAAAGATTTTATTGGCAGGGCGCCGGAGGAAGTAGTCAAAAAAGAGAAGGCAAAAAAGGCGCGTTTCGAACAACAGGTCGAGACCCTAAAAGAAAATCTGGAAGCGATCAGATAATTTAACACCATTCCTATGGAAAAGCGTTTGCAGACTATTCTGGCCCGTGCCGGTATCGCGTCGAGACGGCATGCCGCTGAATTGATAGAGTCCGGGAAGGTCAGTGTGGACGGGGTATTGGTTGCGGAAAAGGGGATGAGAGTCGATCCCGTTAAGCATGAAATAGCCGTGAATGGCAGGTTGCTGCCGGGAGAGGAAGAAAAACATTATTATCTCCTGAATAAGCCCGCCGGATACATTTGTACCGTTACAGACACACACGGACGCAGAAAAATATCTGATCTATTTACACGTGTCAATGTTCGTCTTTATCCGGTTGGGCGTTTGGATAAAGATACTACCGGAGTAATTATTGTCACAAATGACGGTGATCTTGCTTACAGGTTGCAACATCCAAGTTTTAAAGTGGACAAGGAATATATCGTGACGATATCCGGCAGCATAACTTCTCGTGAAATATCAAAAATGCGCAAAGGAGTCGATATTGACGGCGGAGTTTCCGCGCCGTGCGAGATCAGCGAGATCAGAAAGACCAGGGATAATACGATATTACGGATCGTGATACATGAAGGGCGAAAACGGCAGATCAAACAGATGTTTGAAGTTGTCGGCTGCCGGGTCGTATTGCTCGACCGTGTGAGGTACGCCGGATTGACATCCGGAAAATTAAAATGCGGTGAATTCAGAAAATTGACGGAAGAAGAAATTGAAAAACTGAAGAGGATCTGATTATGGCCGAGTTGAATATGAAACGCGCCGAAAGGATCGCGAGATATGCTCTTAAGGAAGATATCTGGACTGGTGATATCACCTCAGAAGCCGTGCTTGACAGCGGTCTCGAGGTTGATGCGGTCATTATAGCGCGCGAGCCGGGTATTGTTTGCGGGACGGGAGTGGCGGAGAAGGTGTTTGCCATTGTAGATCCGGATCTTAGATTCCGGCCTGTCGTAAAAGAAGGTGACCATATCGAACCTGATAGTGAGATAGCTTTTGTCGCGGGGAACGCGCGATCCATGTTAAAGGCCGAAAGAGTAGCGTTGAATTTCCTTGGGCACATGAGCGGTATAGCTTCCTCTACCCGCGCGTTCGTGGAAGTGGTAAAAGGGACCGGAACAAAAATATTTGATACACGTAAAACTATGCCGCTTCACAGGTATATGCAGAAATATGCGGTAACGGTAGGCGGAGGCACGAATCACAGATGGGGTTTGTGGGACATGGTGCTCATTAAGGATAATCATCTTCGGGCATTTGGCATGCAGACGAAGACGGCGAGTAATGAGAAGATCATAAAAAACATTATCAGACAGGCAAGGGAAACTGTTCAAAAGAACATTCGTATAGAAATAGAAGTTGAGACCCTGAAAGAATGTGAATATGCCCTGGATGAAAAACCGGATGTGATAATGCTCGACAATATGCCGCCGGAGATAATTAAGGAAGCGGTTAAATTGCGTGACAATATGGGATTGAAAGAAAAGGTCCTTTTTGAAGTGTCGGGCGGTATAACGTTCGAGAACGTAAAAGATTATGCCGGAACAGGTGTTGATATTATATCATCCGGTTCTTTGACCGGGTCTGTTATGTCACTGGACTTTAGCCTGGAAATCGTGCTGAAAAGCGCGTGAAAGCGCGGCATGTGAACGGATCATCAAGCCATGGACAGATTCCTATTAGTTACCGATCTTAAACCTGCTGGAGACCAGCCCCGCGCCGTCGACAAAATGACAAGGTCTATAGCTGCCGGGAACTCTTACCAGACCCTTATCGGCGTTACCGGAAGTGGGAAAACCTTTACGATGGCGCGTATTATTGAGAACATCAATAAGCCGGTGCTCGTATTATCTCATAACAAAACCCTTGCGGCACAGCTTTATTCCGAATTTAAGGATTTTTTTCCGGATAACGCGGTTGAATATTTCGTTTCCTACTACGACTATTACCAGCCTGAGGCTTATGTGCCGCAGACCGATGTCTACATAGAAAAGGATGCTTCAATAAACGATGATATCGATCGTCTACGGCTTTCGGCGACAAGTTCACTTTTCTCACGGAAAGATGTGATAGTTGTGGCGAGTGTTTCCTGTATTTATGGTTTAGGATCGCCGGAAGATTATTCGAACATGCTCGTCGTGGCGGATATCGGCCAAAAGATATTGAGAGAAGAACTTCTGAGAAAACTTGTGGATATACAGTACGAGAGAAATAATTTCGATCTTGAACGCGGAAATTTCAGAGTAAGAGGCGATATTATTGAGGTATTCCCGGCGTATAAACAAACTGCCGTAAGGGTGGAACTTATAGATGACGAAGTGTCGCGTATTTCTGAAATTGACCCTGTTTCAGGAGACATATTGACCGATCTTAAAAAAATGTTCATTTACCCGGCGAAACATTTTGTTACTACTGAAGATAAGATAAGCGCCGCGTTAAAATCTATTTCGAAAGAACTGGATATACAGCTTGCCGAATTTCGCGCAAACGGAAAATTACTGGAGGCCCAAAGGTTAGAAAGCCGTACAAAATATGACATGGAGATGCTTAAGGAACTGGGGTATTGCAACGGCATCGAAAACTATTCGCGTCATATTTCGGGCCGTTTGCCGGGTAGCCGGCCATGGTGCCTTCTGGATTATTTCGGGGATGACTTTTTGGTCATAATAGATGAATCCCATGTGACAATCCCGCAGCTGCGCGCAATGTATAACGGTGATCAGGCAAGGAAAGGAACGCTGGTGGAATATGGGTTCCGTCTTCCGTCAGCCCTGGATAACAGGCCGCTTAAATATGATGAGTTCATGGATAACGCCAAGCAGATATTGTATGTGTCGGCGACGCCGGGTGAGTACGAAGTAAGCGCCTCCGGCGCGGTTGCCGAGCAGGTGATCAGGCCGACCGGCCTTATTGATCCTCCGGTCAGTGTCAGGCCGACAGAGGGACAGATATATGATATAGTGGCCGAGATCAAAAAGCGTGCGGATAAAGGTGAGCGGGTTCTTGTTACGACATTGACCAAACGTTTTGCTGAGGAGCTCACCCGTTTTCTCGGGGAAATGAAATTGCGTGTACGATATATGCATTCTGAGATCAAAGTGCTTGATCGTGTCGAGATCATACGCGATCTCCGGCTCGGAAGGTTTGATTGCCTTATAGGAATAAACCTTTTGAGGGAAGGGCTGGACCTGCCGGAGGTGTCACTCGTTGCTGTTCTGGATGCGGATAAAGAGGGTTTTTTAAGAAGCGGCACATCTCTTTTGCAGACAGCCGGAAGGGCAGCGCGAAATGTGAACGGTGAAGTGTTGCTTTACGCCGATAAAATAACAGCGTCCATGAAAATGCTCATAGATATTACCGCGAAAAGGAGAGAAAAACAGATAGAATTTAACGAACAGAACGGGATCGAACCGAAAACTATTGTAAACGCGATGAAAGAGGGTATAGAATCATATAGACGTGCGAGGGAAATGTTATCCGGTGTGATAGGTGAGGAGCAGGAAGAATATGAGGTGGGCGAACTTATTACGGAGCTCGAAAGGGATATGGAGGAGTCCGCGCGTAATCTACAGTTTGAAAGGGCGATCGAACTTCGGGATCAAATAGAAGAATTGCGTAAGGGGCGTAGTGATGACGGAATCGGATCTTAAACAGAAGATACTTCTTTTTTTTAGGAAAAATAAAGAACAGTATGTGTCCGGCGAGGATATCTCACGGAGTCTTGAGGTGTCACGGGCTTATGTGTGGAAATACATGAGCAAATTGCGCGATGACGGATATGCCATTGATGCCGTTCCGCGTCTTGGTTACAAAATAAGGTCTGTGCCGGACAAGTTGTTCGGGTATGAGATAAAAAACGGTCTTAAAACGCGGGTGATAGGAAAAAAAGAGATCTATCATTATGAGGCCATTGATTCCACAAATAACAGAGCCTATGAGTTGGCGGAAGAGCTTGCGCCGGAAGGCACTATCGTGGTCGCGGAATCCCAGACGCACGGGAAAGGACGCATAGGAAGGAAATGGGTTTCTCCCAAAAACGGCGGTATCTACATGTCTTTAATACTTAGGCCGGATGTTGAGACAGATGAGGTTCCATCAGTCACACTTGTCGCCGCGGTCGCGATAATCAGAGCGATAAAGGACATTACGGGTATTGACGTAAGGATGAAATGGCCCAATGACATTTTGTGCGGTAAAAAGAAGGTGTGCGGCATATTGACCGAAATAAAGGCTCAGCCCGACAGAGTGGATTTTCTAATACTCGGTGCCGGTATCAACGTCAATACTCCGGTGGGAAAATTGCCCGCAGGGAGCACCAGCCTTAAAGATGAGACGGGTTACTCCATCAATCGGGCGCAGCTTATGCGGCAGATATTGGAGGAATTGGAAAATAATTATAAAAAATTCCAAAAAAAAGGTTTCACTATCGTAAGATCCGAATGCAAAAGGCTGTCATCGGTTTTGGGGAAGAATGTAAGAATAAAGGCACACCATCACATTATTGAGGGAAAAGCCATTGACATAGATAAAAAAGGCGCTCTCATCGTATGGGATGGGAACTGCGAGCGCCGGAGGGTTTTTTCCGGTGATGTGAGTGTTGTTAGTCAGTAGCCCACGGTCCATAGTGATAGTCCATAGTAAAGGGGTGCGAATATGAAACTGCTTATTGATATAGGGAACACGAACACTTCTATGGCGGTTATTCATAAAAAGTGTTTCATTAAACGCTACTTAATTCGTACATCCCGAAAAGAAGTGTCTGTCGCCGCGTTTAAACGTTTACTGGCGGGGCATCTTTCCGGTATTGAAAAAATAGTGATAGTAAGTGTTGTTCCGGGCTTTTTGAGGATCATTAAAAAAAATTTGAAATGCGTTATTAACCCTCATATTCCCGTTTTGGTTGTCGGAAAAAATATAAAAGTGCCTATTAAGAACCGATATAAAAATCCGAAGGAAGTGGGACAGGACCGTCTCGTGATTTCTTTCGCTGCCGCCAACATATGTAAGCCTCCCGTAATTGCGATAGATTTTGGTACGGCCGTTACCATGGATTTCGTGAATGTCAAGAGAGAATATGAAGGGGGCCTCATATTTCCGGGATTGCGGCTGGCTATGGGGGCGCTCACTGAAGACACTGCTTTACTTCCTGTAGTAACATTGAAACAGGCTGTAGGGTTTATCGGGCGTGATACGCATGCGAGTATGAATAACGGCATATTGCTTGGTTACGCGGCAATGTGTGACGGACTTATCCAAAAATTTAGAAAAAAGTATGGCAAAGGAGTTAAGGTGGTGGCCACCGGCGGCGATGCCGCGCTTGTGGCAAAACACTCTCGTTACATCAAAAAGATCTATCCTGATCTTATTTTTGAAGGGTTGCGGCGGTTTTACGATTCACCCATTGCTTCTTGATTTTTATAAATTCAGCTGATAAACTTGCTACATGTAAACAAGATAAATAGATTTCGTGTATAAACTTTTGACAATACGAACACTATAATGAGGAGGCTCAGGATGTCTAATGTCAGATGCGCGATCGTGGTGTTTTTTGTGGTGCTGATGTTTAGTCGCAATATTTCCGCCGAAGAGTTCATGACGGATTCAGGCGACGTCAGGGAAGACATGGGAGATGGTGAATATATGACTGAAAGCGGTGAAGTAAGAGAAAAAGAAAGCTTCAGGAATGTAATGCTTGATGATGGTGAGATGGAAGAAGATTACGGCACCGGTTCGGAGACAATAAGAACCGGTGATATTGGACAAACTCAGGATGGTATTGACACTACTGATAATGAGAGATTCGGCCAGGATGATCTTGAAAGACTTGGAGAATAGGCACAAGGTGGAGTAAATAAAAAAACCGGTATGTGAAAATATACCGGTTTTTTTATTTGATTTCTAACGATCGTAACGCTATATTTTTACAACGTTAGCAGCTTCTTGGCCTTTAGGGCCGTCCTGGATGTCGAACTCGACTTCCTGGCCTTCCTCTAAAGATTTATAGCCATCGCCCCCGATCGCGCTAAAATGCACAAAGACATCACTGCCCGATTCAGGGGTAATAAATCCATAACCTTTTTGGTTATTGAACCACTTTACTATACCTTTTGCCATAAGAATTTACCTCCTTTTTACATACTTCCGTAGACAGGTCGGAACGAAAAAAACCGCAAGGTCAGTATTTCTTAGCCATGCGGTTTCAAAATCCTATACCTCATCTATATTTGCCTCTTACCAAATCAAGTATAGAGCAATGCGCCCGTTTGTCAAGCAAATTTTATTTAACACCGTAATCGGTGAGTGAACGGGGGTTTTTTGCTTTGTCATCCCAGCGAAAGCGGGGATGACACGAAGTTGAAATTCTCCTGTTGACTCACCCATTACATGACGCAAGTGTAGGGGCGAAAAATCTTTCGCCCTTTGTAATTTCAAGGGCGAATAATTATTCGCCTCTACCGTGGAATCAACAATCATGATTATCCCATGAACATGATTCGACATTACAATATGTTTATCCAGGCGGTGGGGCGCGGTTTCCGCGTCCTGCAACGTCGGGGCATAACGCAAGACGCGAGACGCATGGACGCGAAACGACATCTCGTCGTGCGTTATGAGTTGCGCATTAATGAACGCGAGACGGATCAGTAAAAATCGGCTTTCCTGGGCTAAACTATTACTTTTATCCGAGATATGTTAAGATGTAAAAAAGTAGGTTGTTTTTTGTTGCTATGGCGGCATTATCGAGTATGCTTTATATAGGTATCCATAAAAAACAAAATAGGCAGATAGGTTTTTTGTCGGTAATTAAATTATTTTAAAAAGCTTTTGCAGGACCGCAAAGAAGTACAACAAGCTAAACAAATCAATGAAGAATGACAAACGACTGACAGGCGAAAAGAAGACCGGTAGTGATCGCGTGGTAAGAAGTGATCATCGTGACGGCGAAGTTTTATCTATCATTGAGATCCGGTCGAATAGGCGCAAACGGCGCGTTATGAAAGTTGTCGCGTGCGTTGTCGCGTTTGTGTTTTTCGTCCAACAGATCGGGTTCGCCGATGTTTTCAGGAGACGTCAAACCGGAAGTCTTGCCGGTCGCCTTTTGTCTTCCTCAAGCGAGCAGGACCAGCAAAATAAATTCGCGCCCGCCTACCTCAAACGTCAGCAGCAGAAACATGAAGAGATCATTCGCCAGAAAATGGATCAGGAAGAACTGATCGGGAAGGTGCGTTTTAAAACGAAACAACAAAAGCCCGAAGAGGCTGTTCCGTTAAAAAAGAAAAGGAGTTCCGCGAGCGGCGGCGGCATCTATTTCACTCTGGAAGATTATGATCGGGCCGGCGCGCCGCGTCAGCTTAACGCCTATACCTATCAGGACGGAAACGCGCGCGGGCGGTTGAAAGAAATGGTTTCCTACGATATAAGCAAGATGGACTCGGGTACGTGGACGGGGCAGGCGAAAGAGATCGAGAACGACGACGGGGATAAATTCATGGGGTCGAATACACCGTTACAGGGTGCCGATTCTTTGACGGAACAGAGGATAATCCGCAAAACCGTTTACGGAGGAGAGAAAGGCGATGAAAAAGTGGATTACGTTCTTTCCGGCTACAATGACGAGGGGATAGCCACTGAAGTGACGGTTTATGATTACGGCAAAAAAGGGGGAGCCGATCTTGACGAAACAAGGACGTACAATGTAAGCGGCCTGGATATCGATTTTGAGGGCAGTGGATGGAAGGAAGAACTTGGCGAAGACCTGCTGATCCGCACGACGGTTTATGAAGGGCCCGAGGACGAGGAGAAGATAGTTTATGTTGTCGATGGGTATCTCTTCGATGACAATGGTGAAAATGAGCCGAATAGGATCGCCATTTACGATTACGATAAAGAAGGCGGCGATAATCTCGATGAAGTAAGGACCTATTATATCACCGACATGGCAGAAGGCGACTGGCTCCAGGAAGAAGACAGCAGGCTTTCCAGCATCGTTGTTTACGAAGGAGAGAAAGACAAAGAAAAGGCGCGGCAAACGTTCTCTTATTTTTTCGAGGAAGAAGGCGATTATGTGCCATGGGAACGGAAGGACCATTTTTACAGGGATGAAGTGCTCATCGAGACAAAAATCTACGACATCTCAGCGCTTGGCGCGGATGAGATGCTGGATGCCGCCTCCGGCGAACTTGAAGAACACGCCTTCTTCATCGGGGATAAAAATTT
>JAHJBY010000014.1 GCA_018813285.1 Candidatus Omnitrophota bacterium | reverse complement strand
TTATATTTGGCCCCTGCCGCGAGCCCGATCATTATGCCGGCGGCGAGGTAATTTTTAAGTGTGGGGATTTTATAAAACGAATAAATGGCGTTATATGCCAGCACGGTAAACATAACCAGCAGCATATCCGTGTAAATATAATGTGAATTGGCAACATTGAGAAAGCATACGGACATAATAGAGGCGGCGAATAACGCGGCGCGTCTTGATAGGAATCTACCCGCGAAAATATAGACAGCCACGATCGAGACCGCGCCGGGAATAACACCTATAAACAACCGTCCGATAATATAAAAACTGCCCGGATCTGTAAAGAAGTGACGAGCGAATTCGAGGGGAGTATGAAATAAACCGGCCGCCATGCCCGCCAGGAAATATATTCCATAAACAATGAACAGAAGGTAGGAAGTCAGCGGCGGGATGTTAAAGTAATGCGGGTTCAGGTCTCCCATGCCATAGGCGAGAGCGTGATTAACAACGATCTGTTCATCCTGGTGGGACAAAAACGGCAAACCGAAATCTATTCCCCACAGACGTAAAACCGCGCCAAGTATGATGATCAGAGAAATTAAAATCCGCGCTTTTTTCAAATGCTTCACCCATGGAGTCTTTTGATTTTGAAGAGATCGAAGAACATGCCGAAAGAACTATTCAATATTTTGACTTTACTTCGCGGAGAATCATTCCATACAACACCAACCTCTTCGATCCCATAACCTTTTTTGCTCGCCATATAGAGCATCTCGGCATCAAAACAGAATCCTTCGATCTTCATATCTTCCCCTATTTCTCTGGCAACATCCCCCCTGATCAGTTTGAAACCACATTGCGTGTCGCGAAAACCATCCATGAGAAAAAGCCGGAGAAGCAGGTTAAATATCTTTCCCATCTTTTCACGATACCAGGGCTGCCTTAGCCCGACAGAAGAATCACGCACACTGCGAGATCCTATAACAACGGGGCATTTATTTCCACAACACGAAAGTAGTTTATCCAACTCGCTGATGGGCGTTGACATGTCCGCGTCACATAGCAATACATACTTTCCGGAACTATTCGATATACCATTCCTGACAGAAAATCCCTTCCCCCTATTCCTCCCGTTGTGGATAACCCTTAAGCGGCCGTTTCGCGACAAAATACTTTTCTCTGCCACGTTACAGGTCATATCTCCTGAACCGTCATCAACCACTATCACCTCATAAACTTTTCTCCTTGCCTCCATGAAATCATGAATCGCCTGGATAGTGTCTCCGAGGCTTTGTTCTTCGTTATACGCGGGAATAATTATGGATAAAGATATATTTTCGGACATATTTATCTATTTTCCGCTAAGAAAATCTTTTGCCGTCTGGATCACATAACCCGTTTTTTTATCCGTCAAAGTAATTCTGGCATTATTATGTAGCACAATGCTTTGTCATTTCGCGAGCAAACCTCTCACGCGTGAGGAAAAAGGATCGTACGCGCGACTTTATAGGGAAGTAACGCTTTTATATTTTTGAAAGTTTCCTGGCTTGATAAGTTAACCAAAAAACACCGCGCGCCGGAATAGTCCCTTCTGAAAATATCGAACGCGGATAAATCGCTCGCGGTCAACGACTGTTTAAATTTTACCTCTATCGCCGTTAAGGCTCCTCTTCCTTCAATCACAAAGTCTATCTCCGTCTGGTTTTTATCCTGCCAGAATTTAATTGTATCCGCTTCTATGCCGCCTTTGATTAATTCCGAGATGACATAATTTTCAAATAAAAAGGGCGCGTCTTTTCTTAATTCAAAACCGTTGAAATTATTAATAAAGAAATTGGCAACGCCGGGATCTAAAAAATAGACCTTCGGAATTTTTACTAATTCCTTGTTTTTATTCGTGAAAAACGGCTTTACTTCAACTATCAGAAAAGTTTCCTTAAGCAGTTCTATGTATATCTTCACTGTCTTTTGTGATAAGCCCGCGACTTGGGCGATATTCTGATATTTGATCTTCTGGGCATTATTGACCGCTAAATATTGAATCAGCTTTTTTACTTCCGGAATTTTATCAAGTTTAAGGTACTCAACCAATTCCTTCTTTACGTATAGATCGAAAATACTCCTGAGGATCTCAATTTTTGTTTGTTTTTTATCCGATAAAACGGCCTCAGGGTAACCTCCGAAAATTATAAACTCCTCTAACCCGGCAAAAAGCTCCCTGGCGGCCGCGAATAAATTCTTTCCGCTTAACGCGGGAACGTTTTTTACCTGCGTAACCAACTCTTCCCTTCCTTTGAAATGCAGGAATTCTTCAAAATCCAGCGGATACAAATGGGTGATTATCTTTCTGCCGGCCAAGCTCTCCTGTATTTTGTGTTTTATAGCTAAAGATGATGATCCGGTAGCGTATATTTTTATATTCTTATGATGGTCATAAATATTTTTGATGATTATGGAGAGGTCTTTATACCTTTGAAACTCATCAAGAAAGACATAAAATTTTCTTGAACCTCGCCCGTTATACCCGGCTAACTTGAAAGTAGCCAATGCGTTTTCATAGGTGGAAACTTTCTCGAAATTGGAATATATATCCAAATCCAAAAATACACTGCTCGCCCTACCCCTGCCTGTGAGCGCTTCATGTATAAACTTAATGGCGGTGGTTTTACCGGTCTGGCGCGGCCCTAATACAACCGATACCTTTTTCTTGCCCGCTTCAGATAATAGTTTTTTGAATACCTTTCTCTCTTTAATCATATCTGCATAATAGAGTACTCTATTATGCAGATTATGTCAAGAATATTCAACCTCTATC
>JAHJBY010000013.1 GCA_018813285.1 Candidatus Omnitrophota bacterium | reverse complement strand
GGCGCGATAGAATTTTATCGTATGGCGAAAGAAAAAGGTATTAAACCGATAATAGGGGCGGAAATTTATGTCGCGCCGGGGAGCCGGTTTGATAAGACAAGTCATGGCATAAAGGGAGCCGGTTTTCACCTGGTGCTTTTGGCGAGGGACATTACAGGCTACAAAAATCTCATGAAAATAATTTCCGCGGGATTTCTTGAAGGGTTTTATTACAAACCGAGGGTGGATAAGGATGTGCTTGCCCGTTGCAGCAAGGGACTTTTCGCGTTATCCGCGTGCCTCAAGGGGGAGGTGCCGCATTATCTCTTATCCGATCAGCCGGAGCAGGCCAAAAAGGTCGCGTCAGAATACGCCAATATTTTTGGGAAAAAGAACTTCTATCTTGAATTGCAGGAAAACCGGATAGACAAACAGGTCGAGCTTAACAAAAAGATGGTCATATTGTCCCGTGAACTCGGGCTTCCGCTGGTAGCGACAAATGATGTGCATTATCTGGAGAAGGGCGACGATAAAGCGCATGACGCGCTTTTATGCATACAGACCCAGAGCAGGCTTGATGACGCCGACCGTATGCGATTTTCTACAGATCAACTGTATTTTAAGTCTCCGGAAGAAATGAAACACGCTTTCAGGGATCTTCCGGACGCTATTGCCAATACGGTCAAGATAGCTGACGCGTGTGACCTGGAACTTGATTTTGACAGTCTGCATTTGCCGCATTTTGATCCGCCCAATGGTCAGGATAACGATGCATTCTTCAAAGATCTGATCAGGGAGGGTGTAAGCCAGAGGTACGGGAAGGCCACGGATGAAATAAAGGAACGCGTAAAACATGAGTTTCGGATAATCGAAAAATTGGGATATATAAGTTATTTTCTCATTGTCTGGGACTTTATTGAGAAAGCAAGAGAGATGGGAATTCCGGTCGGTCCGGGCAGGGGATCCGCTGCCGGAAGCATTATTTCTTACATCATAGGTATTACCGATATAGACCCGTTAAAGTATGGGCTTATATTCGAGAGATTCCTCAACCCCGGAAGAGTTACCATGCCGGATATCGACATAGATTTCTGCTTCGAAAGAAGGGACGAGATCATAGATTATGTTGTTAAAAAATATTCCAAAGAAAATGTGGCACAGATAATAACTTTTGGGACAATGAAAGCACGGGCGGCTATAAGGGATACCGGGCGCGTAATGGGGCTTACTTTCGCGGATGTCGATAAAATAGCCAAGCTTATTCCCAATGAGTTAGGGATCACGATCCAAGAAGCAATAGAAAGGGAACCGGAACTCAATTCGATCTATCAACAAGACCCCATTATACATGAGCTTATGGATATCTCTAAGCGCCTGGAAGGGCTTAACAGGCATGCTTCTGTTCATGCCGCCGGTGTTGTGATATCTGACGCGCCTTTGCAAGAACGCATCCCCCTGTATAAGACATCGGATGGACAGATCACGACCGGTTACGCGATGAATTCGCTGACTGACATCGGTATGCTAAAAATGGATTTCCTCGGATTAAAAACTCTTACGGTTATCGATTATACCGTGAAAATAGTGAAGCGGACCAGGTCCGAGGATATCAGCATCAGCAACATTTCATTGGAAGACAGCAAAACTTTCGAGTTACTTTATAGCGGAAAGACGGTTGGGGTCTTTCAGCTGGAATCCAGTGGAATGAGAGATCTTCTAAGGAAGATAAGACCAGATAAATTTGAAGATATAATCGCCATTCTCGCGTTGTACCGTCCCGGTCCGCTTGGTAGCGGGATGGTAGATGAGTACATAAAACGCAAAAAAGGAGAAATAGACGTAAAATATGATCATCCGGCGCTTGAGTCTATTTTGAAAGAGACATATGGCGTGATAATTTATCAGGAACAGGTTATGCAGATAGTGTCGGCGCTTGCCGGTTTTAGCATGCAAGACGCCGATAATGTCCGGAAGGTCATGTCGAAGAAAAAACCCGGCGTTATGGCCAAATTGAGAGAGCAATTTTTTGAAGGAACAGACAAAAATAGAATAGACAGGGAAATCGCGGAAAAAATATTTGATCAAATAGAATATTTTGCCGGGTATGGTTTTAATAAATCACATAGCGCCGGCTATGCCGTTATCAGTTATCAGACCGCGTATCTAAAAGCCAACTATCCGGTGGAGTTCATGGCGGCGCTTCTTACCAGTGAAAGAAATAACATGGATAAAATAGCCGATTATATCGGCGAGTCTCTGCAGATGGGAATAGAGATCCTCCCTCCGGATATTAACGAAAGCTTCAGGGATTTCACTGTTGTCGGAGAGGGGATAAGGTTTGGCCTTGTGGCTGTTAAAAATGTCGGTTCTGTCGCGGTGGATCATATAATCGGTGTTCGCAAAAAGAGCGGTAAATTTGAATCCCTGTTCGATTTCGCGGAAAAGATAGACTCAAGGACAGCAAATAGGAAAGTGGTGGAGAGTCTTATCAAGTGCGGCGCATTTGATTCCACCTCCATATTTAGATCACAAGCAATGGTTATCCTTGATAATGTGCTGAATATCGCCCAGAAGATCCAGAAAGACAGGCAGAACGGACAATTATCTTTTTTTGATGACGGCCAGGGCATAGAGGATTTTAAAGACAATTTTCAGAATATCCCGGTGATACCCGAATGGCCGGAACATGAACTTTTAGCGAGTGAAAAAGAAATGTTAGGTTTTTACATTTCCAACCATCCTTTAGCGAAGTACGAGCGTTTGCTCAACGCGTATTCGACCTGCGGTATTTCTGGACTCCCCGAGCGTAGTGACGGACAGAGGATATTGATCGGAGGGCTTGTAAGCCGGGTGCGTAACACGGTAACGCGCCGGACAGGCGAAAAAATGGCGATAATACGTCTTGAAGATCTGAACAATTTCATAGAAGTTCTCGTGTTTCCGAAAACCTACGAAGTCGCGGCTTCCGCTATCAAAGAAGACGCGCTTGTATACGTGGATGGG
>JAHJBY010000012.1 GCA_018813285.1 Candidatus Omnitrophota bacterium | reverse complement strand
TTCTTTTCTCCTGCCCCTGTTCATGACATGATACCAGGCACCCGGATATTCGATTCGCAATGGACGTGACATGGTGATATTTTATTTTAACAGGGTGGATTTGTCAAGGTTAAGTTTAAAATGAAGACTTGACCCCTATTGCTGGTGCGCGAGGCGAGATTTGAACTCGCACAGGATTGCTCCCGCCAGCCCCTCAAGCTGGTGCGTCTGCCATTCCGCCACTCGCGCCAAAAACCGATTTATCTATCTCCCGCGCGCGCTTTTCATCAAGCGATAAAAATGCCTGTAAAAATACTTAATACTCGAGTTTGATCTTATACTTTTCAGTGCCGCGTTTTAGCGTAACGGAGTCTTCCGTTATCTCCACCACCACGTCCCGGCCTACCCGGTCCCCCACACCCGCTATTATATCATCATCCAGCATAACCTTCGGCACGTTGTCATGCCAGACGATCCCTTTTAATTTAAAATCGCAAAGCGGGGCGCCGGGAACCTTCCGCGCGGCAAACGGGTTTCTCTTCCACGAGGTAAAAGCGGTTCTTCCCGCGCGCCGGTTTGTTTGTACAGGTTCCTCCGCCGCGAAGCATCTCTTTGACGCGCCGATGTCATATGTTGAGCTGATGACAGCCATCACCATCAACGACATAAATATTCTAATGCCCTTCTTCATCTTTTATCCATTTTGCCTTTTAACCGCGCTGCCGTTTTCACGGCCCGAAAGATACACGTCCACAACCATATCCGTTATCAATTTCGAGGCGTTCTCCGGGTCCGGGACCACATTAAAACTCCTGACCGTGACCAAACTCTTCTCCATGTCGTCCAAACTCCCCAAAAACATACCCAGCTGTCTATACGTGGATCCCAGCCGCAATTCCACCGGTAAGATCTTATATTCTGCCGCCTTCGCCGCCTTTATCTCTCCGGGGCGTATCGCGATAAAATCCACACCTTCCCGTTTCCCCAATCTGGTCAATTCATCCGTCACATACGAAACATCTTCTTCCTGCATGAGGACACGTCTGCCGGATATCGCGCTCGCGGCCCGGATAATATTTTTAGCCTTCCGCGTCTTACCTTCTATCAACTCGCATCGCGTGTATACCACGCGTGATTTTTTAATCAGCGGGATATAAAAGATCAAAAATATACCGATCACGGCGGCCAATACCGCCATAGGTATTAACATCGTCGATTTTCGTTTTATCAGGTCGATTTTTTTCATTTTTTTAAGATCATCCCGGAATCCGGATCAGTTTATACAGCATCTGATCTTGAACTCCATACCGGCGCGGCCATCCAACGTTTTAATATTTATAAGTTTACCATCCTTTAACATACTTTCACGCAGGTTAAGTATAAAGCCTGAAAGATCCTGCTCGCCATCATCCGCTGTGACGACACCGGTCATCGTAATAATTTTGTCACGCATGTCCATGCCTGTAAAGTAGATATCGTCCGGTATAACATTGCATATTTCTTTGAAAATATCTTCCCAGTGAGGTTCGTCCTTAAGAACCATGTTCGCCAGATGAAACGCCTCAGCCTTCTTCAGGTGAGCCTGCATACCGGCAAGCTCCACCCTGGCCCGCGAGACCCTTTTCTGGAAATCATTCAGCCGGATACCGGCAGTTGAATACAGGATTATCGCGGCGCAGACTGTTATACCGATCGCGGCAATGGCACCTGCCCATTTGACCGTCTTTGTGATATCTTTCCGGAATTCGTCAGGAAGAAGGTTTATCCCTTTGCCGGTGGTTAAAGCCGCGCCCACCGCCGGAGCGAAGCGGTAGGACGAACGGGTTTCCGCTTCCAGCGCCTTCTGCCCGATTTGAAAATGTTTAAAAGGATCCCCTAATTTAACGTCTACCCCCACCTCCTGAGAAAGAAACCTGACAAGGCCGGGAATGGAAGAGCCGCCCCCGAAAAGCATAAGAGATCCGACGGCCTCTCCGCCTTCCTCCCGGTAATAGTCAAAACACCTCTCTATCTCCGCGGTCAAACGCTCGAGCGGGTGCCTTAACGCCGAAAGGATCTGCATGGTAGAAAGTTTATCATCTATTTTCTTCAACTCGCCGGTCGCGGGTATCCCGATTTCCCGTTTTATTTTTTCCGCGTCCGCCCACGTGACATCCATTCTGCCGCCCGCGGGCCTTACCACCGACGTTAAGGCCTCGGTGAAATCTTTCCCTGTAACAGGTATCTTTCGGGCAAATTTCAGAACGGATCCCTTGAAAATAATCAGTTCACTGCGCAGTTTGCCGATGTCGAGGAAACACGCCGCGGCGCCCGGGGCGGTTCCCTCGAGCCGCGCTAACTCCCGGTAAGCGTACACGGAAGGAACGACCGCGTCCGGCGTTATCCCGGCTTCCCGCAGGATGGAGAGATATTTATCCACCGTGACCCTTGGCGCGACCGCCGCCAGTATTTCCGATTTCATAGTCCCTTCTTCCTGTATCTCTTTCAGTATCTCGAAATCCATCACGGAATTATCAATAGAAAAGGGGAAATATTTTTTAGCGTCCAGCCGTATCGCGGAACGAAGCTCCGCTTCGGGCATACGCGGCGTTACCACCGGCACAACGACAGTCCGCGGACAATCTATGCTTACGGCAATATAACTTTTATCGGGCCGCACCCCTTTAAACAGTTCCCTTAGCGCCGAAACCGCCTCGGGAGCGCCGGCCTCTTCCGTTTTACCGCGCTTTATATCCCTCAATTCAGCCCTGATAAGACATAATCCGTTTTCTCGGCCGGCAAACTGGACAAACTTGACGGAATCCGCCCCGATATCGACCCCGATAAAAGTATTCTTCGCGAAAATCCTCTTAAGATGCGCCATATTCATTCATCACCATTCACTATCGTGCTTTTTGCGCTTAGCTCTTTTTTTTAGCTGACAGCTGAAGGCTGAAAGCTGAAAGCTCTATCGCGTTTCGCGTCACCCATCACTTTTTGACCCCTGACCCTTTTTTTCTCGCCTTTCGCCTCTTCCTGCGCCCTGCGTTCTGCTTTCAGTTATCAACCACACAATCTCACCCCAATCTTTTTGCGTTACAGCTATCACATCATATTAGAAATGTGACTAAATGTAAATGAAATTTAAATTTAAAAGGCTCATACATCATACAAGAAAACTCATAGTTTCCAATTATAAAATTTCTCTAAAAATGACGGGTATGTTAAAAAATTAAATTTTATCCGCGGGTAAAGTCTCCTGAATTGCTCATATTTTTTCTTTTTTTCCCGGCCAGACTCAAATTTAATCTCAAAAGCCTCATCATCGATAACGAAATCCACTTCTTTTTTATCCTGGGTACGCCAAAATTTGATCCTGTCTACTGTTTTTTTCTCCCTTAAGAATTCTCTAAAAGCTATATTTTCTAAATATGCTCCTTTATCCCAGCGTTTATCTATGGGGGTGTAATTGCCTAAAAAGAAATTTCGCAAGCCCAGATCATAAAAATAAACCTTGGGCATTTTTGTCAGCTCTTTTCTTAAGTTTTTATAAAAAGGATTGATGAGGGCGATCTGATATGATTTTTTCATTACATAAAGATATTCTTCTACTGTTTTATGGGCCATGCCCAGGGTGTTGGCTAATTCTTGAGAATTCAATAAGTTTCCTGTTTGAGCCGCTAAGATTTTTAAAAGAGAGAAGTATTTTTGGGTATTTTTTATCCCGGCATCCCTGACGTCCATTTTAACATAAGATGAGCCTATCTCCTCCAATACTATTCTCTTTACCTCATCATCTTCTTCCAGAACAACTTTAGGGTAACCGCCGTAGATTAAATATTTCTGCCACAAGTCAAGAAGCCGTTCTTTGTAATGAACGGACAATCTCTTATTCTTCTGTTTTAATAAATCTTCCCGGCCGTTAAATACCAAGGATTCATCGAAATTTAAAGGGTGAATTTCAAACAGAAATTTACGGCCCGCCAGGCTGTCTTTAAACTTTTTGTCTATATAGAAAGCTGAGGAACCTGAGGAGATAATTTTTATTTTATCTCTTTTGCTGTCATAAAGTAACTTTAAAAAGGAGCTGGGATCGTTAAGGTATTGAATCTCATCGATAAAAACATTTTGTTTGCCTTTGCTCTCGGGAAACAATTCAAATATGTTAAATGGGTGTTTATCGAGTAATTTCAAATGATCCGGATTCTCCAGATTAAGATAATGACAGATTCCTCCCTTTTCCTCTAAAAAGTTCTTCAACATTATTAAAAGCGAGGTTTTGCCTACCTGCCTTGCCCCGGTTAAAATAATAAATTCATCCCGGGAAATTACTTTTTTTATCTCTAAAAAAATCTCTCTTGGATACAACATAGTTTATGACTTCCTAAGTATAATATTATCTGATACTTTTATATTTGTCAAGTAATAATTTATTCTTTTTGGTCTATCGTCACAAACGCATATCTTTGGAAGCCACCTCCATCCCTGGGGTGGAAGATTACCGATCTTATCGGTGATAGTCCTTTTTTCTCTTCCTGTGATATGTTTAAATTGACGCAGTTGCGAAATTCGTTCATGGGCAAAAAGTCCATGATTTGTGAAAAAATAGTTTTGCCAGAATTCATTGACCATTCCTTTTAAGCTGATATTGGAATGGTCGTAGTATAAAACTGATTTCAAATCGAAAAAAGTCATTTTTAGTATAACTGGCTATACTGCAAGATGATATAAAACATATTTTTCAAACAACGAGACAGTAGTGGGCTCAGATATTATCAAAGTCCCAGCCAACATCGGTAAAGGTTCTTCTCTGCATCATTTCTGCGGTGGGCTCTGACCTGCCTCCCCCTCGGCCTGTATCGCTCTGCCCTGTTGTGTCCCGGTCAAAAAAAAGAATCCTCAACTGTGCCGCTACGGCCTGCCAATCCACCAACATGCAGACCACTTGCCCCGATTACACATATATAACCTCACTTAGTATACGTTTCTTCAGCTCCTCTCTTATATCTTCTTTTGGCACAAGATCAACCCTGGCTCCTAATAAATCGGTTAAGTAATTCTCAATCTTCACAAGGTCAAGAAGACTTATAGAATTTTCAATCTTTACCAATAAATCCACATCGCTATCCTTATTCTGTTTTTCCCTTACGCAGGAACCGAATATCCCTATCTCTTCTACCCCATAGTTTTGTTTGAGAATCCTTTTCTGCGCCCTAAGGATTTTTTTTATTTTATCGATACTCATTGCCTCTGACCTTTTTGTTTAAATCTAATTTTGCCTTTTTTGCTTTGCGCTCTGCGCTTTTACTCATACTTCCTCAATAATGCCTTGGTGCCGGATGAGGTCTCTATGAGCCTCTCCTCAGCATACTTCACCCGTTACGCTTATCACACTCATCCTGCAAGCCTGCTTTCATTGCTCCTTTTATGAAACCTATTATTTCTTTGGCCAGATCGATCGACTTCTTCGTTTCCTCCACAGAATAGTAAAGTGGTATATCGGCCGGATACCGCGGTTCAATTCCGTATTTGTTTAAGATAAGAATCTCTTCCCTTAAAGATTCGAATTCACCACATGTCTCTGTACATAATTTCGATAAATAATCCAAATCGTGGCTTTTCGCAAATTGGATATCCTTTGAAGTTAAATAACCTTTTAGATACTTTTCCGCAGCCTGGTGGCAGTGAAAACAGGCGGTATCGTTCATAAAGCACCTCCCCCGTATTAAAAATTTCATTTATGAAGGA
>JAHJBY010000011.1 GCA_018813285.1 Candidatus Omnitrophota bacterium | reverse complement strand
TCCCGTTTTCTGCGCTTCACTTAAATCATTAGATGGCTGTTGTTTTCTTCTATTTTTTCCCGCTATGTATTTTTAGTTTAAGAGTTTTTATTTCCTGTTTTAGCGCGTCATATTCTTCGATTTTATACTTCAGGAATTCTCCCGTAATATTCGCTTTTTTCGCAATTCCCTTAGGCGTAATGAGGTACAGATAGGCTGTTTTGTTTTTTGAGTTTTTGAAACGCTTAAGTTTGATAATCTCTGCCTCAGCAAGCGCTTTGATCAAAAAATTGACCTTGCCAAGGCTGACATCCAGCTTCTCAACAAGTTCGCGCTGAGTCGATTCGGGATTCTGCTCGATATGGTCGAGAAGTTTTATGGTTTCTTTAATGTGCTTCATGTTCTCGTCTCGCGTTTTGCGTTCTGCGTTTTTTTAGCTGAAAGCTGAAGGCTGACAGCTCTATTGCGTCTCGCGTTTCGCGTACCGGTTCATCAGCCACATCTTCCATTAACTTTCCCGGAGGGATTTCGCCGTCTTCCTGACGTCTCCACGCAGCATCTCGAGCTGCCGAAAGTGTTGTTTCTTTATCTTTTTGTATATAGCCAGGGCCTGCGCCTCATCGTAGATGTGAACTGTTTTATTGCGATCCTCAAGCATATCTATCCACTCATCACCGTCGGTGATGATCCCCGCTTTATAAGCTTCTTTTACAACAAGACGGGGCGTCACGGATTGTATTCCATTATATTCCAGAATGCATTTCAGCAGTTTCCAGGCAAGTTCGAAAGTGAATTCGTACCTTTGTATGGTTCCATCCACGGCTATACTGCCTTTTTTTACATCGATCTTCAAGGCTTCGCCTAACCTTTTGACCGCGTTGCTGTAATTTGCGTAAAGCTCATTTATCCTTTCGAGAGTCATATATGACCTTCCCTTTTTTGATAATGTTCTTCTTAAGTTTTTCCTTGGAAACGGCATAATAGTTTAAAATGTCAAATTTCAAAGGAGTTTTCACTGTCTCGTCAAGAGCGTTTTTCACTACGTTTATGTCCTTGTCATTCCACTGTTCGGCAAAGATGGCTATGTCGATATCCGATATCCGGGAATTAGTCCCTGATGCCCTTGACCCGAAGATAACTATCCTTTCGAGGGGCTTGTAGCTTAAAATAACTTTTACGATTTCGTCTATCGTCTTCTTGTTTATGTTCATAACATCAAGTTTTTCATCGCGCGTTCCGCGTTTTCGTGGGAATTACATAGTTCTGTATACAGGTCTGTTCCTCGCACATTGTATCCAAGTTATGTTTTTTTCGCGACAGGAAATCTACTGACGGCATACAAAGGGTAGTTATATATCTCCCCGTCATGTTTAAAGTTTCGCAATGTCGCGATAGAAAGCACCGAGTCTTTATATTTTTGACCATATGTTTTTAAACTCTTCTTCCGCCTGCCGGTGCCTGATTTTACTTCAAGCGGATAAATGCCTTCTTCATGTAAAACCACAAAATCAACTTCCGCTAACCTTGAACTTGTCCAGTAATAGATTTCCTTGAATCCATTAGACTTAAGTTCCTGTGCGACAAAATTTTCAGTATATGCACCATTATACTCTGAAAACAAAGCATTGCCTTCAATTATAGACTTTGGTGATAAATTCAACATTGCCCCCAAAAGACCGACATCAAGCAGGAATAGTTTAAAAATATTTTCTTTTTTATAACCGCTTAAAGGCAACTTTGGAATATCAATATTATGAGATCTATAAACCAGTCCGGCATCTTCAAGCCAAATCACTATATTATTGTATTCCCTGGCGCGGGCATATTTAGAAATTTCCGCATACTTGAATTTCTTGTTCTCTTTCGCCAACTGGACAGGTATAGCATTCCAGGTACCCGAAAGTTTAGCAGTTTCAATTTTGCTGGAATGTTTTCTGAAATCGTTTTCATACCCCTTAAGAATTCCTCTCTGTATTTTTCTTATCTCATTTAGGTTCTTATCCACATTATACCGATTTATAGCTTCAGGCATTCCCCCTACATAAAAATAAAGCTTTAAACATTCTATAAGTTCTTGATGAAAAATATCATCTATCGGTGTAAACTCTGATACTCCGCAAAGTAACCTTCTGAGCTTTTCTTTTCCCAGACCATCAAGAAACTCTCCAAATGAAAAAGGGTATAGATCCAGAAAATTCACTTTCCCTGTAGGAAAAGGAGACTCTGTCCCGACTTTTATCCCGAGTAATGATCCGGCTGAGACTATGCTATACCGGGTATCCAATTCGCTGAAATACTTAAGAGAGGTCAACGCTCTAGGCGCTTCCTGAATTTCATCAAAAAATATCAGTGTTTTTTCCGGATCTATTGTCTTCTCGCTGTAAATTGACAGCTTTTCCAAAATTTTAACCGGATTGAGAGTATCCTTAAAAAAACTTTTTAAAGCCGGTTCTTCCTCAAAGTTCAAGTATATGGTCTGACGGAACTCTCTTTTTCCAAATTCTTTCAATATGTATGTCTTACCGGTCTGACGGGCCCCTTCTAAAATAAGAGGTTTACTCAGAGAATCGGTCTTCCAATCAAGCAAATGTCTGTAAATGTCCCTCTTCATATCTCTATTCTCACTAAAACGTGTAAAAAGTCAACTGATTAATGTTATTTTCGTGTAAAAACTCTTTATTTATTCTGCATTTACGTGCGTTTCTCGTCGTGCGTACCTCATCTTGCGTTTTGCGTACCGGTATCTGGAATCAGAAATCTTGTATCGGGCACTTTCTCCGCGCTATATCCTTCGCTTCGCCCCTTGCCCCTTGTCGTTTTGCGTCTCGCGTATTGCGTTCGTTAACGCACGACGCCGGACGCATAACGCGGGAAGAGATGTCGTTCCGCGGCTTGCGTTTCACGTTCATGATGTGAACATAATACAACACCCGTGGCCATAGCGTCAAGCACTTTCTCTTTCTGCTATTTCTCTGTCAGCTATATATTTTGGGAAACAAGCGATACCTGTTGGATCCCTCGGCTTTAGTGGATGACAACGCTTTGTCAATGACTTTTTGCCGCATCATTGTTCCGGGCGGCCACAAGGAAGGTGGTGCCTGCGACAGATCTCCGGCATCCTACTCTCCGGGGCAGACTTCTCTCAGCTTTGCTTTTTGTTTTGCCTGACACAAATAAATCTCAATCCTGAAGACTCGAGTATACCCATTTATAAAATCTTTCCGTTATTTTCAATATATCGTCGGCATCGCCCTTGTAAAACTCCCTGTTTTCATGCGCGATAAGATTCTTTTTTGCTATGATCCTTTTGAATGAACTGGCCGCGCTTTTCACATTTTCCCGCGGTACACGCAGTAACAGATCCGCGGCCTGAGTATGATCTTCTTCCGCTGAACGTATACCCAGATGAAAAGTAAGCATCGTGTCACAGCATGATATCGCGCAATGAACCGCGTTCAAACCGACTGCCGTCCAATTTTCGCTATCTCTCGCGCTGATCATGATATCATGCAGATCTTTTGCCTTTTTAAGATAAACCTTATAATCACTCTTTTCTACCGCGATAGTCTTTATTTTCTTTGGCGTCATATAATTGCCTCCAGCTTATCTCCATAGATCAAAGTATGTTCTTTTAAAATATTGTTTATAACCGCCTTATTTTC
>JAHJBY010000134.1 GCA_018813285.1 Candidatus Omnitrophota bacterium | reverse complement strand
GGCGCTTGCGGGCTTGCGCTTCGAGGGAACTCGTGCAGATTTTTCCAGAGGGTTAACAGTGCCGCCTGTCGGTGACGGCCGGGGAAAGCGCGGTTACTCGGGCATGCAGGCGCCCATGGCTTCCAGGAACTTCATGGCGATGTCGGGGTGTTTCTCGGTGAAGCCTTGCATGGCCTTTTCGTACGCCTCGATCTCACCTTTGTAAGTCTCCTCCATCTGCTTTTCGAAGGCTTCCTTGTCCTCTGGGGACATCTTGGCCTCCTCCTCCTGGATGGTCTTGTACGCCTGCTTGATCTTGTCCCCGTTGGCAGCGCAGTACGCCTGGATTTCGGTCATGGCCTTTTCTGGATCATCCATGTTGGTTTCGATGATGCTGGTGTGCGATGTAATCATGTCCATGAGATCGCCGATGGCTTTTTCCATCTCCGCGCTCATCTCGACAGCCAAGACGTTGCTGCCAATTACCAGGGAAAGCGCCACGAGTATCGTGGCAAGTCTTCGTTTTGTCATCATTTCTCCTTGGGTTATCAGGTTTGCGTGCTGTACCTCGCGACATTGTTGTTGGGGTCGATCGTCGTGTCAATCGAAAAATGGCGCCTCCTTATGGAAGACGGGAGTTTTTGGACGCCACCAGAGCTAGACGTAAAGGTACTGATCAAATTCATCGGGTCCGGATCATGTTGCTTCTGTTCAGATGGTGCAAAACCGGGACAGCGATTCTGGCCGGCACGGCATGTGTGCGCACGCTCCAGGATTGCGGTGTTTTCACGTCGCTTTGTCTGCGAAGGACCAGTCCAGATACTGTTTCGAGAAGATTTCCTGTCCGGTCGTCAGCTCCAGATCCCTCAGCTCCTCGAGCTGCGAGAGCTCGAAGGTCTTGAGGAACCGGATGACGTCGGCGGCCCGGCGAGCGCCCGCCATGCCGGCCATGGTGTTCTTGAGCTCGATGACCTTGTCGCTCGAGAAGTCGTAGCCCGCCGTCCACAAGGGCTCATCAACCATCTTGAACGAGATCCAGAAGCCGCCTGGCACCTCTTCCCAGAGAGACGCCAGGATCGAGCGGCCTCTGGGAATGACCCACTTGAGACGCCAGGATTCGGCGATACTCTCCCTGAAGAGCACGGTGAATTCAGCCGCCCACTCGGCCGACTCCTGTCCGCCCATGTCGGCGCTGAGGTCGCGTTCCGTTCCGTCCGTGGCCGAAATCGTCCGATCCGGCTTCGGCGATTTTTTTACCGGTAGCGAAGGATCGCCAGGCTCTCCACGATTATCGGCGCCGTCAGATGCTTTCGGTTTGGTTTTCTTGATCTTTTTCCTGCTCATAATCGTCCTGATTCAGTTGATAAATGCTGGCGAATCTCGCGCTATTTCCAGGCGCGCTATTTCCCCTCGGTTTCGTGGCGCCTCTGTCGCGCCTCTGACATGACCTTCTGCCAGGTGATGAGCGCCTCGCGGACCTGTTCGTCTTGGACACACCAGTTGCCGTAGAACTTGAGCTTGTCATCGGCGACACGGCCTCTGATGAGGAATTCGGCAGTGTTCCAGACGTGGATGTGATAGTTTTCACACATGGCGGACCTTTCGTCCTGTTCACACTGAGCCCGCCCCTCGCGGCCACGCTCGAAGATCCGTGCGTTGAGCTCCTCGTACTCGAGCCTGTTCTCTTCGACGAACGATGAGAGCGCCTGCCCCATCGCCGGGCAATCGTGCCTGTGGGTCTCCGCCAACGCGGCCATGTTCTCCACGATCTCCAGGGCCAGCCACTCACGGTTCGCCTCCAGCCACTTCGTGGTTTCGGTGATCACAGGCCCGAGGGCCCGAGACAGTCCTTGGATCACAGGGATCAAGGCGTCCCCGATCCGAGACGCCAAAACCTTGACCGAATTCGCGGCCTTGGTTAGCTCCTTGACCTGGGCGTCGTTGGCGTCCCGATACTCTAGCGTCACATCTAGCAGGCGGGTCAAAGCCTCCCGCGCCACGTCGAACGCGGCCCGGCCGATCTCTTTGAAGTTCCGGACAAAGTCGGTGATTTTGCGGATCTGCTCGGCAGACTGGACGACGTTCCTGCCCAACTTGGAGAACTCAGCGCCGACCTGGCGGACGCCGTCGGCCGATAGTTCGATCCCCGTTTCAACTGACGCCTTGCGGGCCACTATCGCCTCCGTCATCTATCCGAATTTCGCGGGGAGGGCGTCGGGCCTTCGCGGCCTCCACTTCCTCCTCGACGACTTGTAGAGCCTC
>JAHJBY010000088.1 GCA_018813285.1 Candidatus Omnitrophota bacterium | reverse complement strand
CCGTATATATCCGCCAGTACCGCGCCTAACCCGTCACCGTCCATATCTGTCAGCTTATTACCCGCGCTGTCATACACACCGTCTTTGCGGATATCACGCGCGTATTTTACTTTACCGGCGGCGTCACGGTACCCGACTTTTACAGCTATCGAAACTACGCGATCAAACAACTTCACATCCATTCCTGTCCCAAGCCTGACAATTATTTGCAAAATGTCTTCTTGTTCGACAAAAATGGTAAATATCTCATCAAATTTTGAAAGAACTAATGCCGGCGCGCTCGGGTCATCAGTTCGCCTTAAATACCAAACGTCACCATCCTTGTACGTCTTTTCTGCTACCAAATTAAAAAGTGTTAACGCCCCCAACTTTAGATTACCTTCCTCGTCCTCCATCTCTGAAAGTATCCGTAAGAAGTTGGGTGCTTGTTCTACAAGCGCCTGGGCGGCCTGGTCCAGTTCTTGCAATACCCGATATAGAACTTCATGATTTCGTGTTACCATAAAATCCTTGTCTTCAGATAAAATCCTGGTAAGTATGCCGTAGAAGAACGTCATATCTATATCGGAATAAAGTGTCCCACCCTGGTCAGGATCGACCAGGTTTTCATGGACACCCAATAACCTGCGGAGAAGTTCTTCCCGCGGGGTTAGATTTTTTTTGCTTAAAATCTTTGATAAATACGGAGTGTGAAGGACACCATCCTCGCCTTTTTTTAAATAAGCCAGTATAACTCTATGCAGATTATTTAAAATGTTCCAGTCATCATCGTCTACACGGCCGTCATTATTCACATCGAATATAAAAACCGGGTTTCCATCATCATTTTTACCCCAGAATACCGGAATAGACTTCCCCGCTTCGAGTTGCATATAAGAGGCATTTTGTGGTATTTGTATTTCTTCTCTCAAGAACTGCCCGGACTTTGAAAGCGCCAGGGGTACTTGAAAAGCTGTAATATCTTTAGCATCTGGCAGATCTTTTCCAGATCGTATCGGCGGCGTCTCATCCGCCTCCGCTTTCCCTGATGGAACCCGGGCTGATACTTCTGTCGGTTCCGGTTCAGAAGCTTTAGTTACAACATCGCCAAGAACAATACCCGATGACACCTCCACTAAATTATCTGGCAAAACCGCGGGGTTGACACCAGGTAAATCAACAACGGGTACAGCTAATTCAGGTGTTTGTGCTAACAACGGCATTCGCGGAAAACCGGGTTCTTCAAACAGGCTCGTCAGATCCGTAGGGGTTTCGATTTCCCCCAACATTGCCCGCATGGCTTCTTCGTTCGTTAGCAACGGCTGTACTTCTGGCGCGATATTCGCGATATCTTCTATATCCGGCATCTCTAACCCCGTTATAAATCCCAGGTTCATTTGCGTGAATTCTCCCGCGGCTGCTCCCGAGCCGAAATCTGGCTCCGCGAAAGGGCCTCCTTGAGTTTCTGCCGCCGTCTGTCCGGCGGCCACGGCGGCCAATACGGCCACGGGGAGAAATACTATTATCACCGCGAGAACGAGCGCCCTCACTAAGACCGGCATTCTTCGCATCAACGGCGTCTCTATAATCCGCCCGATGATATCTTTCGCGGCGCCAATGAAAGGAGCCAACCCGCGCTGTGCCCTCTGATACCACGTGCCGTTCAAATCGTCCAGTATCTTCGACCGGGCCCACGATTGCCCAAACAGGGTTCTTAACGCGTCCGAAACTTTTATAAACCTTCTCGTCTCTTCGGTGTTGTCAAGATCGATATTTTTAAAATCGTATCCAACCCAGTTTGACATATCTTCTTTTTTCATATAGCTATCATGATCCGCGCCGAACGCCTGCCTGTGTTCTCTGTAAAAGGGGTTAGCGCTCATCTCATCAGCTTTTTTCTTGAGATCACTCAACAGCACTTTTGAAAGAACCCGATCCGAAGAGTCTACGTACTTTCTTACAACACTCAAGGCGTATATAATCTGCCGATAGTCCTTTTTAGCTCTTTCCTGTGCCTCAGCCACAAATTTCACGATCAGGAATCTTTCTTTCGCCGTAAATTTCCCGGAATTAATAGCCTCGCGAAACACCTGCAATCCGTTTAGAGTTTCATTGCCGGCTAT
>JAHJBY010000010.1 GCA_018813285.1 Candidatus Omnitrophota bacterium | reverse complement strand
CTTGTATAGGAAGGCGGATAGCGTACGTGAACAATATGTCGGCAATGACATCTATCTCCGCGGCATTGTAGAGTTTTCGAACTATTGCGGGAAGAACTGTAACTATTGCGGTATCCGAGGCGCTAACGCCGCTGTTGAACGCTACAGGATGACGCAAGAGGAAATTGTCGAGGACTTCTGCGACGAAGTTCCTGCGAAGCTTTAGCGGAGCAGAAAGCCCTGGCCAGTATGTTACGTGTTGAAGGGCGAAGCAGAGGACGAAGCATCTCTAAAAAATAAAAGTATTTTTTAAAAATTGCAGTTAATAACTTTTGGTTCGTGCAAATTGCTTGACAAAATAAATGATCATGGTAACTTATCACCATAACCATGGTGAAAATATGATATCTTTACGTTCAAAAGTTACAATAAAATTACTGGATTACTATTTTCTCAATCCTGAAGCGCAAGTCTACATCAATGAGCTGGCAAGGATTTTGGATCTTGATCCCAAAAATACCGAAACCAAACTTAAAGAACTTGAAAAGGAGGGCTTCCTTAAGAGTGAATTTCGTGGAAAGCAAAGATACTTTTTCCTCGCAAAAGATAATCCTGTTTTAGAGCATTACCGCCAGATTTTCCTAAAAACCCATGGCATAGAAAAAAGCCTTAAGGATCTGATCGACAATATCAAAGGGCTTAAAGAGGCATATCTATTCGGTTCATATGCCAGCAATAAAATGGATTCTTCAAGTGATATCGATCTTCTGGCCATTGGCACTCATTCTGTTTTGGAGTTGCAGAGAGTCATCGCGAGATTGCAGAAAGATACAGGCCGGGAATTTAATGTAATAAATTTAAGCCCAAAGGAATTCGAGAAGAAGAAAAAAGATAAAGATCCTTTTATAAACGGCATTTTAAAAACTAAAATTATAAAGTGTATATGATCAATTTTGAGAGTCAACATTTTCAAAAACTCACGTTTCAAGAAAAACAGATTAGCCAATTCTTACTGTCTGCCCGGCATGATCTTAAGATCGCCAAAGAATCGGACGTACCGGATGTTGTTTTTAAATTCAGCTATGACGCTTTAATCAAACTGGGTATCATGCTGATCGCCAGAAAAGGCTACAAAGTAAGAAGCAAAGCAGGCCATCATATTAAAATTTTAGAGAAACTGAGCCAACTGCTTAAAGATGAGGATATCCTTGTTCTCGGGAATAAGATGAGGCAGGAACGCAATGTTAATCTTTATGACGGCGGATTTTTTGTAGGAGAAAAGGATAGCCTTGAGTATTTCGAATTTGTCAAGAGCACTTTTAAAAAAGCGAGAATTTAAAGTACGTCAGGGTATAGCAGCCTGGACACCTTAAAGGTCCCCAGGCCTTTTATTTCGATTGAAGATCATAAAGATGAACAAAGAGCCGATTAAAGGCAAAAATATTCTATATGTTATGGCAAATTGGAAAGTTTTGGCCATCCCAAATTGCCTTTTGCAATCATCAAAGAAAAAGAGAGCCCAATATCATTGGCCATAAACGAAAACGGTTCTCGGACGGCAGCGAATATTTCGATAAGGCCTGTAAAATCACATACGTCAAAAGCAGTAACGGCTGAAAACTCTACTGGATGCATGCCGATTTAAAATGACATCTGTACGAAGAATATTCCACCTTAGACGAATTGCTCATTGAAGTCAAAGAAGGCCCTAATGGAGGTTTTGGCTTGGGGGTTGACCGATGGCTCGTCCCTGCGTATTGATCCCGCCTCGGCGGGATCACCAGGGGGAACAGTATTATACGACTATTGTTTCGCATCTGAATGAGATCTGGTAATAATGTTATTCGCATATGCAATATATTCAACGACAAGGAAAACAATATGACATGGTTTTATAAATCACGATGGGATGAAAAAAACTTTGCTGATCAATACCTGGAATCGGCAGGCATCTGTATCCCTGAAAGAAGAAAGCAGTTTGAAATATTAAAATCATTTTACATTTGGTTCCTGGGAAAGAAAAAGGGTGCTGCCCTATTGGATTTAGGCTGTGGAGACGGCGCCTTTGTGCAAGGACTTTTAAAGATAGGTAAGTCCATGTCCGCAACATTAGTAGACGGTTCCGATGAGATGTTGAGTAAAGCCAGGAAAAGGCTTTCCGGCTTTAAAGGCATCACCTTTGTCAAGACAAGCTTTCAGGAACTGCTGCATAAAGATGTCGTGTTTTCCAGCTTTGATTTCATTGTTTCTTCGCTTGCCGTTCACCACCTGACTCTGAAAGAAAAAAAGGCCCTTTTCGAATACGCCTATTTGCACTTGAATAAAGGTGGGTATTTTGTGAATATGGATGTAATTTTATCTCCGACAGAAGATCTTGAAAAATGGTACTTGCTGTTATGGAAAGAGTATATCGGTAAAAAGCAAAAGGGCTTAAAATTAAAAAATAATTATGAGGATATTGTGCAACAATATAAAGACAGCACAGATAACAAACCCGATACATTAACAGCACAGTTAAGCGCTCTGGAAAGCGTCGGCTTTAAAGAAGTAGACTGCTTTTATAAATATGGGATATTTACGATATTTGGCGGGAAGAAATAAATATCCTAAGCTCCCTTGAATGTAATAGATAGCATAGGAAAGAACCCCCTTCTTTTAGTGCTTTTCGGATCGTCTTTGCGAGGAAGCGGCGAAGCCGCTGACGAAGCAATCCCCTAAAAGACATTTTCATAAAAATATTTCACAATTTTACTTACATTTTTGTCCGAAGTATGATAACTGCTTCGGAATATGAAGAACAAACCTTCGTATAAGAATTTATACATTCGGCTGCGATCCTGTTCGATCTTTCGTTGCTCAAGCTGTGTAACCACACATTTAAAATGTTGTTTTTTTCGTCCGGAACAAGATCAATTTCAGTTGAAAATATCTGACGCAATAATGCTCTTGTCTCTTTTCTCCGCGTTAAATCCGGTTCGATCATTAACGCCATCGCGGTTTCCGCTCGATACGCTATCATTTTTATCATATCCATTATGTGTTTTTTCTCAGTTGACAATGACCTGAATTTTTCGTTCTCCGGCAGCCTTGCCATGGGAATATGTGTCTCTATTCCTCTTTGTTTTTCTTTTAAAACTTCCAGCTCCTTCTGATAAAATTCAATGGTTTCCCGTAGTTCTGCTTTTCTCAAAAGACATTTCTTGAACCATTTTTCATCTTCCCCGGGTATTTGCTCATCGGACAATTCTAATGTCAATGCCCCAAATTGTGACATCTTTCTTCCAAGTTTCTGCCGTATGCTTCTCTTGGCGCTCCCCAGCCTTCGATATTCAGGATTTACTACTTTGGTAGTCTCATCAATAGGCGTTGTTTCATATTCGATAAGCCTGTCTATTCCAAAGTGTTCCTGCATATATTTGAAAAAGTTTTCTTGCGACCATCGGGCAAACATGTTCGCGGCTATATCTTTGGTTTTTGACTGGCGATCCGTGGTGATTATGGCTGTCTGATGGCCTCCTTCTGATAATTTTCGTATTTCTCTGACAATCAATGTTTTTCCCAAACATGTGGTTTTTTCTCCGAGCTTCATTTTTACCATTTCACCATTACGAAGTTTGACATCTTGTTCGTTGAATCTATCTTCATCCCAATTCCCGCCGGGGAATTTTTTGTAAGTGTAACAGGAAATACGGTGATTATCCCACTGTTCTTTAATGAATTCAGGGCTGTATCCTTCTCGGTCAAAGACAATTGAACATACGGATCTGCCCGGATCTTCTTCCAGTTCTTTTTTTGTGGGCTTATCGGGCAATTCTTCCAGTATTCTGGGGATCATCTCTCCCCTTAATACCGATAACATCCCGCTATTCAGCGCTGTACTTATAACAAAATATGGCTGTCCCAGCGCGTTGTTTAACCAATAATCTGTCATGCCTCTCAAACATAATTTTTCACGCGATACATATCGCTTAGGCAGTTTCGTTTTTTTCCCATGATATACTCTGACATGACCGTCCACATACAACAAACCTGATAATTCACCGTCGGATTTTAGCCAGTTTTTAGATAAATCGCTGCTCCACAAATCGGCTTTGTTCTGTCGGGCAAGTATGCCGAGTTTTCTCCTGATTGTTTTTATCTCCGGCACGCGATCCGAGCCGATTACTTTCCCAAGTTCACCGGGACTCAAATACTGTATGGCTTCTATGCTCTTTATCCTGAGTAATACGATGAAGGATAGTGTTAAGAAGATATGCTTGACGCCGTAGAACCCTTTTGGCAGGGCAAACCGTTCTCTGGTATGTTTTAATAAACCATTTGCCAATAACGCCGGTAACGCGAGTAAAATACCTCCATTGGTTATGTCTTGCGCTTTTTGAAAAACGATTGTCGCTTCAACAAGCTTTCCAAGTCTTGCCTCAATTCTTTCGAATACCCGCGTACAAGCGTGCCCGAGAGGAGATTGACGGTAAAGTTTACTCCGTTCACTTTTTGTTATGGCTATGAGTTCTTTTTTTTAAAATGGTTGCTGAAATGCAGTTTGCCGGTACGTATGGCATTTTTCAGGGTGGGAAGTTTAATCTCAAGTTCATCCGCGATTTCCTTTTTGGGGATGTCTCTGTCTAACAACAACTGCGCGTTATCCATGACTTCTTTCGTCATAACAGTTGCTCTGCGTTTTCTTTCTTTATTGTAGAATGCCGCGGGGCCGCCATTTTGATACTTTTTTACCCAGCGTTTCATGTTAATCGGATTCATTCCGAAAGCCCTGTTTATTGCTGATTGCGGTACATTGCCCACAACATAAAGCTGAGCCATAAACATTTTAAAGGATCCTTCGTCTTTCTCATCATGCATGAATAACGGCATTTGTCCGTTAAAATAAAAGATTTTTCCGTCTCGTTTTGAGTAGCCGATCAGCGGAGTTATAAGTTTTACTTCTTCGGTAAAAATCGGCATGGTCATTTGAGGTATAGCAAATCTCCCGCTGGTTTTGAAGAATCAGGTCTCTTTTGAAAGAATCTTTTATCTTGAGTATTTTATCACAAACTATCCAGGGAAACTATTTATTCGTGGCTATTTAGGTGAGATTGATGTAATCCCCATGTCCGGAGTTCTGAATTTGTTATCATTATCTGTTAGAACATAAAAAAGTGTATTATTTTGAGTTGACGACGAACATATTCGGTTGTATACTGTATATACAACAAAAGAGTTAATCGTAAAAAAAGATAGAACGTGCGAAAATTGTTGTTTAGACGAATTTTTTCGATGCGAAGAACATTGTTCATGCTTCGCAGGGCATAACGTTTAAAAAGGTGAAAAAGTGATAAGTTCTTGGATCGCGCGGCACATAGCGGTAAGAAGAGTGATAAGCGGTATCGCTTTAGTCACTTTCTCTACATGTTTTATTTTCGCGGACGCCTGGGCCGCCGTGAAAGTAAAAGTACCTGAAAGATACGCTCCGATCGGTTTCGATAATAACGCGAGGCTCTTGGAGCCGGTTAAAAAGTTCAGCCCCTCAACATTCATCTTGCCCCCATACTTAGGACATATCGGAGATTTCCGGGTAACTCCGTCCGAACGAACCACGATCCAGGATCCAAGATCCACGATCATCCATATCCAGGACGCCCATTGCGACTACGCGGCCCAGCACAAGATCGCGGACATAATAGACTATCTTCGCGGGGAGTACGGGATAAACACCGTTAATCTTGAAGGGGGAAAAGGTGATTACGATCTGTCGGTGTTTACCGACATTAAAGATAAACGCGTGAGGGAAAAAGTGGTCGATAGTTTTGTGAAAGAGGGTCTGGTAAACGGCGCGGAATTTTTCGCGGTAAATAACCCGGGCAGGATCAAACTCTGGGGTGTGGAAGATACCGGGCTTTATCTTAAGAACCTGAAGGTGTACCGTAAGTCACTCGGGAGCAAAAAGGAAATAGGCACGTATTTGAGATCCATCGACCGTATCCTGATCGACCTCAAACGACACATGTTTTCGAAAGAGTTGTTGGAACTGGACGAGAAATACACGCGGTATAAAACGGAAACCATCGACCTGAAAGAATATCTCACCTTTCTCATCCAAAAATGGGGACTGTCCCCGGCGCGTTTCCCCGGCACATCCGCGAGTGGACTGTCCCCATTTTTGGATTTCCCGAACGTATATTCACTCTACCAATCGTTAGAGCAGGAAGAAAATATCGATTTCAAGAAAGCTGAGCATGAAAGGGAAGAACTTATAGACCGGCTTCAGAAAATACTGTCAAATGTGGAACTGGAAGAGCTTGTGCTGAAAACGGTTAAATTCGGGCAGGAAATGATATCGGCGGCGGATTTTTACGCGTATCTTCTTAAAAAAGCGAAAGCGATAAACCTCGATCTGGAAGCTTTTCCGGAACTTCAAAAATATATTTTGTATATCTCGACCTATAACGCCGCGGATAAACTTAAAGTAATGATGGAAACAAACGATCTGGAAAACAGGATAAGAGAGGCCCTTTATGAAAACGACGGGCAGAGAAGGCTTGATCTATTATCCAGAAATCTCACGTTGATGAGAAATTTATTTGATGTCAAATTGACCAGACAGAGGTTCGAGTATTACAAGAAAAACAGGGATTCATTTGCCGTTAAGGATTATATCTCGTTCATCGATGAAGAAGCGCCTGTGTATGATATCGTGGCGGAACTCGATGAAGACGTACATAAGCTTGATGAGTACCGCGAGCAGATGGCCGGGTTTTACGAATATTCCTTCAAACGTGACGAAGTGTTTCTCGAAAATATTAAATTTAGCGATGAGGCTCGAGGCTCGAAGTTCGAGCCCCAGGACAGGCGAACTACAATCCTCGTCACCGGAGGGTTTCATACCGAGAACCTCCGGGGGCTTTGCGAGAAAAATAACGTATCCTATGTTTCGATAATCCCGAATTTCGAGAACGAAGCCGGGTATGAAAATCCATATTTCAGGCTTTTGGCGAACGGTCCGGATTTTATTCCCGAATCGCCGCAAACCTCGAACGCCGGTTTCTCGCTTGCCGTAGCGGCGTTATTGACAGAGCTCGGAATAGACGTTTATGGCCCCCGGGCAAAAGTATTACTGCCGGAAATCGTCAAGCGCCTGCGGGAATCCCCGGATAAAGACATCTCCGACATATCGGCTGAACTCGGTTTAAAGGCACCGGGTTTTTCCATTAATTCCGCGCGTGACACGGCAGGAGAGAACAGCGGACAGACACCTCCGCGTTCCATGGAACCGGTAAAAATACTTGGCGCGGTGCTGGCAGGGGCGGCGCTGATAGGGCTTAACATACTCCTCTTCGCCCTTGCGAATATCGCTCCGGCCTGGTACATCTTCAGTGTCCCCATGATCGCCTCGCTTGTCGGGTTTGGGTTCGGTTACGAGGCTTATCGGCATATCAAAGCGAGGATACACCCGTCCAATCTGAATAAAAAAGGAGAACGCCTTAAAAATTGGCATAAAGAGCAACAAGATATAATTACTGAGTTGAGGAAAGATCTGAATATTTCCGGCGATATCCGCATCCTTCCCAAGCAGGATCTTCCTGTATTTACCACCTGGTGGGACGCGTTAAAAGAGCTTATTTCGCCTCATGCCCCGCCGATAATCGATTCCGACACAGCCGCCAAAACCATCCATGTCACGCCCGGTATGCTTTACGATTATCCCTACCTGAAACAGGCCGTCCTGCATGAACTTTCCGAACTAAAGACGCCTTCAGAAACCAAAGCCACCCGGGCCGAAAGAAAAGCCGGCATCCGCGCCCTGCCGCGTTTGGCCTTCAACCTGCCGTGGGCGTGGGTGTGGAATATGCCTAAGAAGAAACTTTTTGTGATGATAATGGCTCTTATCTCAGCTTGTGCATCAACAACGAGTTACTTTGTATACAAAAAGGTTGAAGAATCAAGAATACTCGGCAGAGTTGTAGAATTAAAAAAAATTGACCCTAAAGAAGCCATCTCTGAACTTATTAACCTACTAAACGACGAAGATGCGTATATCCGTGCAAAAGCTACTCAAGCATTGGAAATTATTGAAGCTAAAGAGGCTGTTCCTCAGCTTATTAAGCTACTAGAGGATAAAGATTCGGATGTTCGTGTCAGTGCTACCTTCGCATTAGAACTTATTGTCTCTGAAGAAGCTATTCCTGCACTCGTTGTCAGATTAAAGGATGAACATCCAGAGGTTCGCAAGAGAGCTATTTGGGCATTATTGAGATTCAGGGAAACTCGTTATCAAGACTCCAGTTTTTATAGAAAATATAACGATGTTATCTGTAGGCCTATTATCGATATGTTGAAAGACAAAGACTCAGATGTCCGTGCAGCAGCAGCTTATGCATTAGGATTAGGAGGGTTCGACCGTAAAGAAATTATTCTTGAGTTTATTGAACTACTGGATGACAAAGACTCAGATGTCCGTGCGGCAGCTGTTGAGGGATTAGCACTAAGTCGCATATTGGGAGATATCGACTATCTAAACGATCTACTCCCTAAAAGAATAGATGTCATAGGAGGACGCGCACAAGATTTAATCGATCGGATAGTCTTAGACCTGAGAAATCGCCATATAGATGAAGGTTTAACCACCAACGAAATAAAACAAATCATCCAGAAGGCGAATCCAACAAAAGAAGTACTCTATATGACGATCATGTCTCCTGAGTCTTTTGGGGATTTGTTTGAAATTGTCTTGGATGAATTCATAAAGAGAGCCAAACAAACTGATAAGGATTTACTTGAATTTGTTTTAGAGATAGATCCTTCCGAGATTCCAGAATTTTT
>JAHJBY010000009.1 GCA_018813285.1 Candidatus Omnitrophota bacterium | reverse complement strand
ACTATGGCAGAGCTATTGGCACCGAACCTTAAAGATATGAGAGCAGTCTATGATAAAGAACTTGAGGGCATGTCATCACTTGATGTTACTTATGAAAATATTGAGAGTGCACAAAGAGATCTAGTTAAAACTATTAATAAAGATCTTACTGATAATGAGCGCATGTTCCTTATATCGTTCAAAAAAGGCAATCCGAAATGGGAATTACTGGGGATTGATGATGTGGAGAAACTGCCTGCTGTTCAGTGGAAACTTTCTAATTTAAAAAAGATGGATCAAACGAAAAACAAAAAAGCGATCGATCAGCTGAAAAGAGTTATGGATAAAGGCGGGGTTTAACGAGGCAGAGAAAGACGGAGGAGAACTTATGGCACAAAAACAAGGATCTAATGTAGACGCATGGCTTGAGAGGGAGACCGATCATACGCGTAAAGCTCTTGAGAACGCATCGCGTCATTTTGACGAAAATGATAGTTTGACAGTTAATACCCTTGAAGCTGTATATGGTCAGGAAAGCAGTTTTGGCGGTGACATGAGAAAACGCGGCATAACGGGTGGTGCAGGCCATTTCATGTTTGAAAAACCCACAGCGGAGAGGTATGGGTTAACTGTTACCAAAAAAAATGACCAGCGTTTTGATGTTGATGATGCCTCTGACGTGGCTGCGAGATATTTAAAGGATTTAGATGCATTTTTCAGTAAAGAGACAAACTTAGGTCATGGCAAGAAAACAATGCCAGTTAAAAGTTCTTCAGAACGCAAAAAATTTGCTTTAGCAGCCTATAATGGTGGAGAAGGACGTATAGCATCTGCACAAAAGGAAGCCGTCAAAGCAGGTAAAAATCCATCTTTATGGAAGGATGTAAAACAATTCCTTAAAGCCGCCGGTGCTACTGTAGCCAAAACAGAGGAGATAAAAAACTTCCTGGAAAAAGTTCTCGCCTATGAAATTGAGTTTGCCAAAAAGTCACCAGCAGATAAAAAAGCAAAGAAGAAAAAACCGAAAAAATCAGGCTATAGGTGTACAGGTGGGCGTTGGCGTACCATCGATGACCAGCCTGTGATGATATGCGATTAGGAGGGATGATATGAAACACCCTTATATCATTGTATGTCTTATCTTATGTTGTTTGATCACTTCACAGATCAAGGCCCATACGTCAGATGATGAATTAGCAAATATGGCTTATGTGGTTGGCGATGAGACTCATTCACAAAAAGTAACATTAGTGGAAGGCAAATATAGATATCCGGATGAACATCCACTTCTTTGTGTCTATTATGAAGGAGAGTTTGTTTATGGTGATTTTAATAGCGATGGATTGCAAGATGCCGCAGTTGTTATTTACGATAGTGGCGGCGGGAGCGGGTATTCAACTA
Organism: Candidatus Omnitrophota bacterium; assembly: GCA_018813285.1. GTDB lineage: Bacteria > Omnitrophota > Gorgyraeia > Tantalellales > Tantalellaceae > JAHJBY01. The sequence goes on along the minus strand of JAHJBY010000009.1, from coordinate 6,007 downwards.
ACCTTGCTTTTTTGATAAATGATGGGACGCAACTTATTCATAAAAGTTCTTATGATTTGGGATATAGGCCGGATATTATTTTTTTGAGCGAAGAAGACGGAAAGGTTGTTATTGATATGCGTGTCTATGACGAAAATACGTGGGCTGAGGGGATAAAGAAACGAGCAAAGGTTGTATATGAATATGTTGGACCCACTGCGTGGGGTCCAAGTCTTGGTTATTCCATAAAGGCAACAGATTAATGATGGTAAAAAAAAGTGCGGTCGGTTTTCTGCATTCAATGAAGTAAATAGCGCACCCTTAAGGGTGCGCTACAATTGTGGATAACTTTATGAGCAAAAAGATTTATATTAGAACTTTTGGCTGTCCCCTCGACTCGCTTCTCCACCAAGCTTTGCTTGGTGTCGGCACTCGCTCGGGATCAACCAAAAGTTTTGAGAAAGGAATACCTGTATGAATAAAAAAATCTACCTCAAAACTTTCGGTTGGCCGTATGTCCAAGTACGTAGGGATGATTCTGGGGTTATTGAGGAAGATAAGTGATTTGGAGTGAAGGAGTTAGGTTAAAATAACCGCTAATTTTCATAAGTTCAATAATTGAATTTATGGCCGGTACTTATCTGTACGGTAACTTTCTAAGAATTATGTAGGGCTTGACATCACGTTTCTTTTATGATACACTTATGTCATAATTATGAAAAGCAAGAAGAACCTATTAGAGCAATTAAAATCTTTGCCTCATTTTAGCAAGGACAGCTTATATCAGCTAGCCAAACAGCTGGAGCTTGCCGATACATCAGTAGATACGTATATTAGCCGTTTTCTGAAGCATAAGGAAATCCTTCAACTCAAAAAGGGGCTGTATATATCAGCCGATTTTTTTAGCAAGAACAGAAGCAATATTTCCTATTCCTTTTACCTAGCCAACATTATCCGGACGCCTTCCTATATCAGTTCATGGTCTGCCCTTCAATTTTACAATCTTACCACGGAAGCCATATATGGCGTTACTTCCGTTACGCCAAAGGTGACCAGAAATTACACTACCAAAGCAGGAAACTTTAGCTATAACTCTATAAAAAAAGAACTATTTTCAGATTTTTCCTTAATGAAAGGGAAGGCTGTAGACGGACAGTCGATGAGGCTGGATTTCTTTATTGCATCCCCGGCTAAAGCCTTATTTGACCTGCTTTATTTCAAAACTCGTCAGTTCCGGGGTGTTAGATTTAAAGACATTAAAGCAATAGTTGAAGGCTTACGAATAGACATCGATGAAATGGGTAAAAAAGAACAGAATAAATTTTATGCAATGACAAAGGAATGTATTAACAATGAGTGAATATATTCTCGCCATTTTAAAAAAGACACTTGATGATCTTGCTCCGCATGGGGAGATGGATGCCGAAACTCTTCGAAATGCCCTTAAGGAGGTACTTCAGTTTTACGTCCTTAATTTTATTTACCGTCATCCCGAATACAATAAATGGATAATGTACGGGGGTTCCGCACTGCGTATCATTCATGGACTTGACCGGATGTCGGTTGATCTGGATTTTGAAGTTTCTGAAATGGTAACGAAAGATTTTTTGAATAAACTAAAGAAAGAAATCGAGGATCATTTTTCCCGTACATATGGTACCCATTCGGGTTTCTTGACCGTAAAGATCGTTACAGGAAGAGGGTTATTGCTTAAATTCAATGTCGGCACAGTATTGAATCTTAGTCATCCGTCAAATCAGATACACGTGAAAGTTGATCTAAATCATTTTACGGCTCCTAAAACAGTAACCGAACGTTATCCTGTCAACCGGGATCAGTTGTCTTTTGTAATATTGACTTATAATATGTCGGCCCTCATGGCCAGTAAGGTGGCCGCGATTTTTCTCCGCGGGACACGCGGTGTGGGCAAGGCCTTTTATGAAGAAAAAGGCCGCGATATCTATGATCTTATTTGGTACATGGGAAAAAAGATAGTACCTGATCTTGATTACCTTATAGCTAAAAATGTGGATGAGGCTAAAGATTTACGTACACTCTTCGATAAGCTTACAATCAAAATGAACGCTGTTAGCAATATAAACCTTAAGCAGGATCTTTTGCCACTTTTTCTAAACCGCGGTTATATTGAAAATTGGCTTACAAATTGGATGGAAAGTTATTTACACCTTCTTGATGCATATAAAATCTGTACCGTAACAACATTAGAGAGCCTACGGATACATCAGCATTTTGATACAGATAATTTTTCATTTATATTTATCTACAACACTAAAGAAGAAGGAAAGTCTTGTCGAATACGATATGGCATAAGCGAGTATTGGATTGAATTTCGGGAAGGAAATTTAACCATTAAAATAGATGAAGATATAAATAAAATTATTGAAATTACTCGTGATGGAATAAGCACACAATCCCTTCCGGAAGATAAACTTAAACAGTATGCCACTCTTTTTTACCAGAAAACCGAGAATTATCTGAAAAAAACAAAGCGAATTATGCTTGGTAGAAGCATCGATACCAAGCTTATTAGAATGACAGCAAACAATTTAAACCAGAAGGAACAGATCGTCCTTAATAAATCAGCATTGTTGTCTTGCGAGCTTGAGGATTTGTTAAAATAATGGGAGGCGCTTATGAACGGCATAAAAAAAAGATTTGGTGCTCTATGACAAACAAGGCAAGGTAGCAAAAGTTTATCCATATGGCAGTGAGCCGCAACAAAGATGGGAGAAATTTTTTGATATTTTATACGAGGCACGTAAACAGTCTCTGGAAAGGAGAGCAGAGAAAAAGTTACAGAAAGAACAGTTAATAGATAGCCAGATAGCAGAATGCGACAAAAAGGTATTTCGTAGGCAAATTAAACGATCAGACAGAAAATATAATTTAACTCAAACAGCACAAATATTAAAAGTTCATCGTGAGACCTTATATTATTGGATCAAGAAGCGTTGGATTAAACCAAAACGAGATTATAGAAATTGTCCGGTTTTTACAGTTTTAGACATTGAGAGATTGATAAAGTGGAGAAATACGATAAAGTAAAGTAAATTTCAAAAATTCAAAAAATTACTGTAATACTTAATGATGTATATAGTTGTGAAAACATTGCATCTCGCTCGTTCATCTGTTTAGACAGTTTTATGTATACTACAATTGCACGACTAAAAAAGGCGTAATCGTTTATGAATAAAAAAGTTGAATCAAAAAAAGTGTACTTAAAGACGCTGGGATGGCCGATGGCCGGGTTATAGTAAGTCAATGATGTCACTAGCCGCGGCGTTGGTGGAGTAGGCCACCAACGGCGTCATCCTGAGGTAGGCGACATGTGGTGAGCGAAGTCGAACCAAGCTGACCGAAGGATCCCTGTCTTAAAACACCGAACACTTGTTCTATAGCATAGAACACCTAAATGTCTTCTCCCGCAAAATGTTCACTAAATAGTCAGTTACTAACACCTTGACATTGAAGATAAATACATAGAAATAATAGAGGGGCCAAGAAATGTCTTGACATTATGTCACAATAAATATATACTTTTTGTGACAAAGGAGAGGTTGATAATATGTCGCAAAGCATTGAGAATAAGATAGTTAGCAGGATTTATGGTAACAAGAGGGGTTGGGTGTTTACCCCAAACCATTTTCTTGACTTAGGGAGTCGTACGGCTGTAGCTCAATCTCTGGTAAGGTTAGCAAAATCAGGGACTATACGTCGTCTGACTAGGGGATTGTACGATTATCCCGCAAAGCATCCGGAGTTTGGTGCCCTTCCACCTAATTATGATCGTATTGCACAAGCATTGATGGGGCGAGATAATGTGAAAATTCAGCCTTCTGGTGCATATGCCGCCAATCTATTAGGTTTAACAGAGCAGGTTCCGGCAAAGATTGTTTTCTTTACAGATGGACCTAATCGGAAAGTCCAGATTGGCAAACAGAAGATCGTTTTAAAACGAACCACTCCGAAAAACATGGCGACAGCCGGACGGATAAGCGGGTTGGTCATTCAGGCTCTTCGTTATTTAAAACAAATCAACGTAGACTCGACTATCATAACAAAACTTAAGAGACGATTATCTAACGAGGATAAAAACACACTTATGAGTGATATTCGTTACGCGCCAGTATGGATAGGGAATATCTTTCGAAAAATACAAGAGTGAGATACTTATGGATAAATTTTTATTACTAAAAGACGCAGATAAGAAAGCATATTTTGATGTCGTCACGCATGAGCTGGGAGTCACGTCCCAGCTCATCGAAAAGGACTTCTGGGTATGCTGGATACTTAAAACCCTTTTCTCATTGCCCACATCGGGCAGTCATTTGACGTTTAAAGGCGGTACGTCGCTTTCAAAGTGTTATAACGTTATCAAACGGTTTTCTGAAGATGTTGATGTTTCAATCGAAAGAACTTTTTTAACAAGCCAAGAATCGATCGAACCAGATGGGAAACAGGGCACTAAGGAAAATAAGCGAAGGCTGGCTCGCTTGAAGCAAGCATGCCAAGAGAAGATTACAGAGGTGGTCATCCCTGAATTGGAAGATAGAATCGAACCCGTTTTGTCTGGCATAGGAACATGGGAGATAAAATTGGATCCTGATGATACAGATAATCAAACCATTTTATTTACTTACCCGAGCGTTATCGACAATGGCAGGGGCGGCTATGTTCAGCCCGTTGTAAAAATTGAACTCGGGGCGAGATCGGATCATTGGCCAGTTGAGGTTATGTCTGTAAAACCCTACGTTTCCAGCGCGGCCGGTAAGGTGACTATCGAAGGCACGCAGGTACGCGTTTTGGGGGCGGAGAGAACATTTTGGGAAAAAGCGACAATATTGCATGCGATAAGCCATGGTTCAAAATTACGAGCAAGGATGTCACGCCACTACTACGACGTGGGTGAGATGGTAGGTACTTCTATTTATAGTAAAGCTATTCAAAATATTGACTTATTGATAAAAGTTGCTGAGCATAAGGCCTTATTTTTTAAAGACAGTAAGGCGCAGTATGATTTGGCAAAGCCCGGGAGTCTTCAGTTAATGCCCATAGAGGAGCATCTTGTTCAGTTAAATGATGACTATCGGCAAATGCAGGAAATGTTTTTTGAAGACCCGCCGTCCTTCGAGAGCGTTTTGGAGAGATTAAAAACGGCGGAAGAAGAGATTAACAGGATAAAACAATGAACCCCGTTAGAGATGCGTAATATGCAATATGTTTATGTTTTACAAAGTAAAAAAGATGGCAAATGGTACACCGGCTGTACCGATGATTTACGGAAGCGTTTTAATGAACACAATAAAGGGAACGTGTTGTCTACAAAAGGACGCGGCCCCTTTGAAATAATATATTTTGAAGGCTCTTTGAATAGTGATGATGCTTTCGCTCGTGAAAAGTACCTTAAATCAGGGATGGGAAAACGGTATTTAAAGAACCGATTAAAACGCTTCCTATCTCTAACGGGGTGAAGGCCGAGAGAAACATTATGAGTAAAACTAAGAAGATAACGGGTATTCGCTCGTGGCCAGAAGATGATCGACCACGGGAGAAATTATTGAAAAAAGGGGCAGGGGCTTTGAGTAATTCAGAGCTTTTGGCCATTCTTCTTCGCACCTGTAGGCGATCATAAAGAAGGTACCAATACTGCTCATCTTGGGCCTTCAGAAGATGTGCTTCATTGCAAGACGGCGGCACTTGGAACGTACGATTTTTATACCCCCACTATTCTGCATGGATAGATGTGATGAACAGATATATTTGTTATTTGCTACTTCTATAAGACCTCCCTTCGACAGTAATAAAGCTTCCGTTTGAACTTAAGCGGTCTAAAATTGCCGTAGCAGTCGCCGCTTCAAAGAGTTTTCCCCATTGAGAGGGTATAAGATTTGTTGTAACTATAGTTGGCAAAAGTTCTGATCGTTTAGATATGATCTGAAAAATATCGTTAGCCTCATCCTGGGTTGGAAAAACATATCCCAGTTCGTCCAGACAGAGTACTTTAATT
>JAHJBY010000087.1 GCA_018813285.1 Candidatus Omnitrophota bacterium | reverse complement strand
CCGGGGCAAAAACGGGTTCATTGTTAATATTGCGTTCACCTGCCGAATTCCGAATTATCCGAAAATTAGGGCTGAACGAAAAAACCTCTACGACAAGGATTTGGCTGTTTGGAAAGATCGTGTTTAATCTGTTTCGGAAGCGATCCATCCTAAATATTCATCATTTCCGCCTGTAATCGGCAGGGCAACAACGCAAGGGCATGAATAACTGTGGACGGATTTGACTTTTTCTGTAAGCTCGGGAACAAGTGTATCCTTCGTTTTAGCGATCAATATGACCTCATTGCCCTCTTCGATCTTTCCCTCCCACCTGTATATCGATTTCATTCCGTCGATAATGTTAACACAGGCGGCAAGTTTTGACTCGATCAAAACCTTACCGATCATTTCGGCTTCGGTCTTATCTTTCGTAGTGATATAGACGATGTTATAGGCCATGGGAATTCATCCTGTCCAACCTCTTTACTTATACCAAAAATACGCCCAAAAGGCAACCGAACTCACCTTCTGGGCATCACCTATCTACAGATCGCGCTGGTGTTTTTAATATAGCGTATAGGGTATTACAAAGACACAAGGACCCATGCCCCCTGCGCCATGAACTATGCTTCTTGCTTCTTGCATCTTGCCTCTCGCTTCTCGCCTTTCCTCAAGTTAAAACGTCTTACAATGCAGTAGCAACGGCTTCCCACGCGCTACGCCGCTCGCCTATCGTATCCCAGTCAATACGTCGTATTTTAAGAACTGTCTTAAATAGCTCGTCTAAAATGTCGCGTGGGTTTATGTCACTATCAACCATAGCCGCGATAAGATTTAAGAGCTCTTGGCTCGGTTCTGCTTTTTCGCCTTGACGTACATATTCAAGGATCTTAAATCCAAGTCCGAACTGTGTCACTAAGTCCGGGTTGGATCCTTGCTCAACCTTCTGTATCTTTACCAATGCGTCTGGCTTATCAATATCGATGTTATTCTTCTTAAGATAATCCTTTGCCTGTTCGAAACAGTTATGCAAATGTTCCGGCAACAATAAAAGCGCCTTAGGATCCTTGTTTGCAGGATCTCTCGCAAACGTTATTATGCGGTCGATGAGCCTAAACAATCCGTTTTCGTTGTTAATGCCTTCTTCAATAATTGACTGCGAAAATAGATTATAAGGATATTTCTCAAGATTGCGCTTGATATCCTGGATTGGTGACCGTGCCCCATTTGATTCGCCAACATTAGCTATCTGTACGACCATATTCACATGCCCTGTCTTATCGATAGCGCCTAAGCTATCAACCATGACCGCGGTTCTAAGCGCCATCTGGAGTTCGCTATGTACAGATTGTTCAAGGTTGGAGATAGCAGAAAGAATAGAGCGTATAACAGCTGGCCCCATTGATCGATCTTCGCCGATGCCGCAAGCCAACCCCCTTTTCATCGCATCCACAAGCCCTAATCGATCAGGCTTATCCGCGGATGCCAGAGAGATCAGGTCCGCAAACAATACCTTATCACCAAAACGATCCCTGACCATTTGCACAAAACTTTCGGATTCCTCCAACTGTACAGCGGTTGTCATTCCTTTCGGCGTCTGACCAACCAATTGTTCAACCTCTGCTGACTTTTCAGGATCGTCTTTCAGCGCTTCTTCGGCTTTCACAACATCCGGGTCTATCAGCTTTCTGATTTTTTCCCGCACATCCTTTGACTGTTGCGCGATATACCGACTAATAATATCTTTGAGCGATTCTTCGAACATCGAAATGCTGGAATCGCCCACACCGGCATACGAAATTAACGTATCATCTTCGGGTCGAAGCGGTGCCGCCGTTTCATAGATAACCCCGGGAATATTGCTTCTTTCCGGAAAAACATATTTTTCGGCATCATGCACTACAACCGGTTCACCTAATGGTTTCATAGTTGCCGAATCCAGGAACACAATGGCCGTCGAATACCGTTTTTCACCCTCTTCAAGCCTTGTTTCGATCGGCCCCACGTCGGCAAGATGTATAATGGCTATTTTAAATTTATATCCGGGTCTTTCTACGATCGTATTAAATCCAACGTGACTATATTCCCTACCGGCGGCGGTAACCGACCCGATGATCTTTGCATCGGCCAAAGAATGAGCCTCCCAATACCCGGCCGGTGGGTTAAGCGCTTCTTCCAGGCTGTCAAAAATATAAAGTTGGATAGCAAGCTTTTCTCCCTGTCCGTTCGCCCGGTCAATAAGAGCGACTTTTCCATCAGCAAGATCGGTGAGGTATGTATTTTTACTGCTCATGTCCGGCCTTCCCAATTGAACGGGCTTCGACAGGGCTTTCCCGGCTTCATCGATAAAGACAAACCAGCTATTCCATTCTACACCTCCGTTTCGCGGTACCACATAGGTCATACCAAGGCGCTGTTCACCTTTCGAGTCATGCACTGCCATAATCCTCGGATCTTCGGCCCCCCTGTGCCTTTCAAGCGCTTCTTTTTCGATAAACTCTAACCCGCCTGAATGCGCCACCGGCTCCAATACCACAAGTTCACTTATATGAAATTTTCCGGTGCTTGCGAATTCCTCTCGTGAAACACGCCGCGCGATCAAATTACCGGAAGGCAGCATCGCGGGGTTGAAGTACCAATATTCATCCATCTTCCCGCGGACAGTAATGACCCGGAATTCTTTTTTCTTACTTGAGTGAAGAGTTTCAGGGAACGTGCCGCTTGGCGGCACAACTGTTTCGGAAGGGAAAAGAATTTCCGCGCCCCTATGGGGATATGCGGCGCTTATGTTTTCTTTGATCTTTTCCGCGGTCTGCCTCTCGGCAAGTCCTTTTAGTAATATGTTGAGCACCCCGTCATTAACCATTCCATAACCAACCGCGTCGCCGTCCCAGGAGAATATTATGGCGCGCGGATATGATCTTCTTATTTTAACCAATTCTTCCACTCCTACGCCCCTTCCGCAATTCCCTAAGAATATTATCTGGCCATCCCATACCGAGCCGGAATAATATTCCCGGTCGGTCTTTTCGGGATCAAAGATCTGCTTGAGTTCTGTGGAATGAGCTCTCACCACGATCACTCCTACGCCCGGGTTTCCCACAACGTCTTCGATGTCGACCTCTCCTAATGTGGCGATTACGCGGACCGTTACGTCGCCAAATTTCTTTTCCAGAATATATTGGTT
>JAHJBY010000086.1 GCA_018813285.1 Candidatus Omnitrophota bacterium | reverse complement strand
CAAAGATCGACAAACAATTAAAAACGGAAACTCTCGCGTTACACGGGGGGCAGGAAGCGGATCCGGCAACCGGCGCGCGCGCGGTGCCGATCTATCAGACTACTTCGTATGAGTTCAAGAGTACTGAACATGCGGCCAATCTCTTTGCGCTTAAAGAGTTCGGCAACATATATACGAGGTTAATGAACCCGACAACCGATGTTTTCGAAAAAAGGATCGCCGCTTTAGAGGGCGCGGCGGGCGCGCTTGCTGTCGCGAGCGGACAGTCGGCGATCACTCTGGCGCTTCTTAATATCGCGCAAGCCGGGGATGAGATCGTCTCGGCTGATAACCTGTATGGCGGAACATACACTCTTTTTCAGAACACGTTCAAACGCCTGGGGATCAAAGTAAACTTTGTGAAGTCAGATGATCTCGCGGGTTTCAAGAAGGCGATCACGCCGAAAACAAAAGCGATCTATGCTGAATCTGTCGGCAACCCGAAACTCAATGTAACTGATCTTGCGGCTTTAAGCAAAATAGCTCACGATAACGGTATCCCGCTTATATTGGACAACACCGTTACCCCATATCTCCTGAGACCGATAGATCATGGTGTAGATATAGTGGTTTATTCAGCGACAAAGTTTATCGGTGGACATGGAACTTCTATCGGCGGTGTTATAGTTGATTCCGGAAAGTTTGACTGGACGAATGGCAAGTTCCCGTTGATCGCGGATCCGGAACCCAGTTATCATGGGATCAACTTTGTTGAAGCTCTTAAGCCTATGGGAAACATAGCGTACATAATTAAAGCGCGAGTTGTCTTGCTTAGGGATCTTGGGCCGGCCTTGTCGCCTTTTAACGCGTTCCTTTTTCTGCAGGGGTTGGAAACTCTCCATCTCAGAATGGTGAGGCACGCGGAAAACGCGCTTAAAGTCGCCCGGTACCTGGAAAAGCACCCGGAAGTAGTATGGGTGAATTATCCCGGGCTCGAAACGAGCTCCGAAAAGAAATTAGCGGATAAATACCTCCCGAAAGGCGCGGGCGCGATCATAGGGTTTGGAATAAAAGGCGGCGAGGAATCCGGTAAGAAATTTATCGATTCGCTTGAACTAATATCACACCTGGCTAATGTCGGAGACGCTAAAACGCTTGCGATACATCCGGCGAGCACTACACATCAGCAGCTTTCGGACGAGGAACAGGCCGCGACAGGCGTGACATCTGACTATATTCGTTTATCAGTGGGGATAGAAAATGTGGATGATATTATCGCCGATATCGAGCAGGCGCTTGATAAAGCTAAAACCGGTTAAACGGAGGAGGTTTGGGCATGGGTGAAATATACGCCGACATAACAAAAACCATCGGCAACACACCGTTGGTTAAAATAAATAAACTGGCAGCCGGTCTTAACGCGACGATCCTGGCGAAGCTGGAATCGTTCAATCCGTTATCCAGTGTTAAGGACAGGATTGGGGCGGCGATGATAGAAGCGGCCGAAAAAGAAGGAAAACTGGATAAGGATTCAGTTATAATCGAACCGACCAGCGGGAACACCGGGATAGCTCTCGCGTTTGTATGCGCGGCTCGTGGATACAAGTTGATCCTTACCATGCCGGATACGATGAGCTCTGAACGCAGACAGTTATTAGAAATACTGGGCGCGGAGTTAGTTTTGACTGCCGGAGGAAAAGGGATGAAAGGAGCAGTAGACGCGGCCGAAGAATTGGTAAAAAAAACACCGCATAGTTTTATGCCGCAGCAGTTCAACAATCCGGCGAACCCTGAAATCCACCGAAAAACCACTGCCGAGGAGATATGGAACGATACAGACGGGAAAGTAGATATTTTTATCGCGGGTATCGGAACAGGCGGAACAGTAACAGGTGTGGGTGAAGTTCTTAAAGAAAAAAATTCTTTAATTAAAATTATCGGACTTGAACCTTTGGATTCACCGGTTTTGTCCGGAGGCAAGCCGGGACCGCATAAGATCCAGGGTATAGGCGCGGGTTTTATTCCGGATGTCCTGGCTGTTGGCGTAACAGACGAGATCATCAAAGTGTCTAATGAAGATGCCGGAATTTTTGCCAGACGTTTGGCAAAAGAGGAAGGTATCTTTGTAGGCATATCAAGCGGCGCGGCAATGTGGGCGGCGCTTCACGCCGCGAAGCGTCCCGAATCCGCCGGGAAAACAATCGTTGTTATTTTGCCGGACACAGGAGAGCGCTATCTTTCGACATGGCTTTTTTCAGAATGACAACAGTTCAAGGAATTGTAGCTTATTCTGAGTAAATAAAGAGAGCATGGGCACCCCCGCGTAAGTTCTTGTAATAGCGGTTGACGCGGTAAAATACCTGTAACTATGTTACGCATAGGGAACCGGCGGAAAAGGGGTATTCAAAATGACAAGATATCTGGTTTTGGCGATTATATTGACCATGACAATCCCCGTAAACACAGCATGTTCACAAAGCGCTGAAACAACATCTCTTAAAGATCTTATCGAGGAAGCAATAAACAATAACCCTGTTATCCAAAAAGTATATAACGAGTGGGAAGCATCAGGATACCAGACTGAACAGGCGGCGAGTTTGCCGGATCCCATAGCGAAATATACTTATTTCGGAGAGAGTGTAGAAACACGAGTTGGGCCGCAAGAGAACAAATACGGCATAGCTCAGGAAATTCCTTTTCCCGCTAAATTAGGTATGAAAAAAATAGCGGCATCAAGACATGCCGGCGTGCTTAAGGAAGAATATGAAGCCTCAAAACAAGAAATAGTAAAAAAAGTAAAGTTCGTCTACTATGATATGTTCTGGGTGGATAAAGCTATTCAGGTAATAGAAGGTGAGAAGGCTATTTTAGAGAGCCAGGAGAGCGTAGCCCGGAAAAAATATGAATTGAAACTCGCCCCTCAACAGGATGTTATAAAGGCACAGGTAGAACTTTCAAAGCTTATAAACAAGCTTCTTTTCTTGCGGCAAAATCGGGAAAGTTTGGAAGCAAAGCTTAACAATGTTCTGGGTAGACAAATTGATACACCGGTGGGGCAATTAGAAGATGTAGAACCCGCGGAGTTTAATTATGAACTTGACGAATTACACAGGATAGCCGGAGAATCACGGCAAGAATTAGTGGCTTCTCGTTTAAACGTGGAAAGAGCGGAATATGAAAAGTCCCTGGCGATGATGGATTATATTCCCGATGTAACTCTTGGATTTGAATATATCCAGGTTGGTAAAGGCGAGACAACACAGCCTAATGACGGACAAGACGCCTGGATGGCTAGTGTCGCGTTTAGCGTTCCACTATGGGTCGACAGAATATCAAGTAAGATAAAAGAAAAGAAAGCGTTATTGGAATCCACCAGGAAGGACTACAGAAGCACACAAAACGACGTGTATTATGAAGTCGAAGATACCTATTTTAAAATAAACACATATAGAGACGTAATCGCGTTATATGAGACCGCGTTAATTCCGCAATCAGAACAGTCTCTCAACGCATCAAAAACGGCGTATGAAACAGGGATAGTTGATTTTTTAAATTGGTTGGAAGCTGAAAGAGTTCTTCTGCAAACAAAGTTGGCCTACTATAGAGCAATAGTTGATTTTGAGAAGTCTATTGCCTATTTGGAAAGAGTTATAGGCAGATATTTAGAAGGAGAAAAAAATGTATCAGAATAAGGCTAAATCGCTTGATTTTTCGCGTGGTTTGATAGGTGTGTTAATTGTAGTAGCGGTCAGCTTATTCAGCACGTCTTGCGGCGTAAAAACATCTTCCGATCAGGAAAATCAAGAGACAATGGCAATAAAGCATTACACTTGTGGGATGCATCCAAGCGTCAGGGTTACACCTGAAGAACATAATAAGGGCACAATAAATTGCCCGATTTGTAACATGAATTTAACGCCAGTATATGAACATGAAGAGAATGGGAGTGACTCCTCCAGCTACTATGGATGCGGCATGGAGGGAGAGGAGCATGTGTTTTTTCTACAAGGCGCGCGTGAAGGGATGACCTGTCCAATTTGCGGGATGCCCCTTAAAAAAATATCAAAAAAAGAATCCGATAATCTTAGAGGGGTGATTAGTAAAGTTGAGATAAAAGGTGAGCAGGCAAAATTAGCCGGAGTTAAAACAGAACCATTGAGAAAACTGCATCTTTTTAAGGAAATACGCACAGTGGGAAAGGTCGCTTATGACCCGCAGCTTGCCATAGCTCAAGAAGAATTGGTTTCCGGACTGAAGGCTTTAGACAAAATGGGCGAGAAAAGTATCCCTGAAATTAAGGAGCGGGCCGCAAGTCTTGTGGAGTCATCAAAAAGAAAATTAGAGCTATTGGGGTTAAATACAGAACAGATCAAGGAATTGGAAAAAACAAGGACAATAGAAACAAGTTTTATACTGCCTGAAGAAAAGATGTGGATATATGGTGAAATTTATGAATATGAATTAAGCTGGGTGAGGATAGGAGAGCAGGTTTCGGTTACAACAGCCAGCATACCCGGGGAAGAGTTTAAAGGAGTCATTTCTTCGTTGAACCCCGTAGTGAACCCCAAAACCCGCTCATTGATTTTCAGGGCTCAAGTGGATAATCCGGATTTAAAATTGAAGCCTGAAATGTACGTTGACATAATTATCATGAGCATGTTGAGTTCAGATAGCAACACGGAAGTTTTGGCTGTTCCGAAAGAGGCCGTACTTGATACCGGCATGCGCAAGATAGTTTGGGTTGATAAGGGTGATGGAAAGTATGAAGGAAAAGAAATTGCGATTGGCTCTGAAGCTGTTGCTATAATTGACGGAAGAGAATCAAAATTTTATCAAGTGGTAAAAGGGCTGAGTGAAGGAGAAAAAGTTGTTACAAAATCCAATTTTTTAATAGATTCCCAAAGCCAGCTTTCGGGGACAGCGGCTTCCGCGTACGGAGGAACAATAGGCTCTAAGGAAGAAGAAATCAAGACCGCTATGCCGGCAGGACATCGACACTGATAGAATACGTGACGAGGATGAAAAATGATCGATAAGATTATCGCGGTATGTCTTAAGAACAGGTTTTTAGTCATAGCAACTTTTGTACTTATCGTTATGTGGGGTTATTCCTCGATGATGAACACCCCTGTTGACGCTATCCCTGACATTGGAGAATTGCAGGTAATAGTGTATGCTGAATGGCCGGGCAGAAGCCCAAAAGATGTAGAAGATCAGGTGATATATCCATTAACTACAGGGCTCATGGGGACGCCGGGAGTAAAGGTTGTGCGTTCTACATCAGCATTTGGCTTTGGACTTGTAAATCTAATTTTCAAGGAAGGAACAGATTATTATTGGGCCAGGACAAGAGTCCTGGAAAGATTAGATTTTGCAAGAAGAGAGGTTCCAAAGGATGTGACCGTAACCCTGGGACCTGACGCGACAGCTTTGGGGCAAATATTATGGTACACAGTAGAAGGTGACGGCTACGACTTAGTGGAACTTCGTTCAATTCAAGACTGGTATATAAGATACCAGTTAACGTCTGTGCCGGGAGTTTCAGAAGTCGCGTCGGTTGGCGGATATGTTAAACAGTATCAAATAGACATAGACCCGAACAAACTGCTTACCCACGATATCAGCGTTCATAAAGTTATCAGTGCGGTTGAGAATTCCAATATTGATGTAGGCGCGAAAGTTTTCGAGGAAGGCGGCGCGGAATTTATTGTTCGCGGAATAGGGTTCATAAAAAATGTAACTGATATAGAAAACATTGTTATCGGCGCGAAAGATGGCACACCCGTTTACGTGAGGAACGTTGCCACAGTAACGATCGGTCCGGACTTCCGGAGAGGCGCTCTGGACAAGGGAGGTAAAGAAGTTACAGGTGGAGTAGTCCTCATGCGTTATGGAGAAAATCCGCTCAAGGTATTAAACGGTGTTAAGGAGAAAATAAAAGAATTATCCGTGGGGTTGCCGGAAGGAGTGGAAATAGTACCTTTTTATGACCGCACGGGACTCATCTATCGATGTATTAACACTTTAAAAAGCGCGTTGATCCAAGAGATCATCATTACAGTATTTGTTATCCTGGTTTTCCTCACGCATTTTCGAGGCAGCCTTATTATCGCCGCGGTCTTACCAATCGGTATACTCATAGCTTTCATTTTTATGCGCAATCTCCGCGTCGACGCGAACATAATGTCCTTAGGGGGGATAGCGATAGCTATCGGTGTAATGGTAGATTCGGGGTGTGTGTTAGTCGAAAATATTTACAGGAAACTCAGCACGAAACAACAAGAGAAAGGGTCAACACATCTCGGGGATCAGGAAAGGCTGGATGTTTGCGCCAAAGGAGCTCAAGAGGTCGGGAGGCCTGTTTTATTTGCTTTACTTACAACCATTGTTGGTTTTATTCCGGTATTTGTATTGACCGGCCAGGCAGGAAAATTATTCAAACCCCTTGCTTTCACCAAAACATTTACCATGGTAGGCGCGGCTTTGATCGCCTTGATGCTTCTTCCCACACTTTGTTACTATTTATTGAGGGGGAGATTAAAACCCGCGGAGGAAAACAAGGCGACACAATTTTTGCATAAAGGGTACAACCCGATGATCAGATGGGCGCTAAAGCACAAAAAAACAGTAGCGCTAATAGCTGTTGGTGTTATGATCCTGGGGTTAGTGTGTGGATCGTTAATGAAGCAGGAGTTCATGCCTCCGCTTAACGAGGGAGACCTTCTGTTTATGCCCGTACTTCTACCGGGCGCCTCTCTAACGCAGGTAATGGAAGTTATGAAAAAACAGGATATTATCATCAAAAATGATATTCCTGAAGTTGAATGGGTTGTCGGAAAATTGGGCAGAGCTGAAACAGCAACAGACCCGGCACCCGTGACGATGATAGAAACGATAATACATCTTAAAGATAAGAAATTATGGCGAAAGGAAATGACCAGAAACAAGCTGATAATGGAGATACAAGAAAAAACAAGAATGCCGGGAGTAAGCCCCATAATGACGCAGCCCATACGTAATAGGATCGATATGTTGGCAACAGGTATTCAAACACCTGTGGGTATCAAGGTTTTTGGGCCGAACCTGAACGAAATTGTAAATATAGCTGTAGAGGTAGAAGCAATTGTTAAAGGTGTAGAAGGAGCGGTAAGCCCTTACGCGGAGAGAACATCTAACAGGCCGTATTTTGAAATAGAGATAGACAGAGAACAAGCGGCACGATATGGCGTTCAGGTTGGAGATATTCAACATATCATTGCAACCGCCATAGGAGGCATGAATCTCACTACTACTGTTGAAGGCAGAGAACGATATCCTGTACGTGTAAGGTATTTGAGAGAATTAAGGGACACCCCTGAAGCTTTGAATAGAATTTTTGTTCCAACTTTAAACGGAGAACATATTCCTTTAGCCCAAATCGCGCGATTAAAGAAGGTTCTCGGACCGGCAGTTATAAATTCGGAAGATACGGTTACATATGCCAGGATTTTTGTAAATGTCGACCAGAGCAAGACCGGCCTTATAGACTTTGTGAAAAAGGCCAAGAAGGCGGTGCAAGACAAAATAGAAGCAGGTGAACTTAAATTGCCGAGTGGATATTTTATTTCCTGGTCAGGACAATTTGAATCGGAAATGGAATCTCGCAAAAGACTTATTCCGTCATTGGTAATATGTGCGATGATAATTTTGCTTTTGTTGTATATGGCCTTTAAGAAGTTTGGCATTTTACTTATTCTTGCCACGGCGCTTCCGGCGTCACTGGCGGGAGGTATCATTTTGTTATTTTTGTTAGGATTCAGGTTTTCTACCGCGGTTTGGGTTGGTTTTATAGCGTTATTCGGGGTCGCGACGGATAATGCCGTAGTGTTGTTGTCGGTGCTGGAGGATTTATTTAAGAACAAGGTTCCGAAAACAATAGACAGCATCCGTCAAACTGTTATTGAGGGAACCTTATTGCGACTCAGGCCCGCCATGATGACTACCGTTACCACTATCGCGGCTCTTATACCGGTAATGTTGGCGACCGGGACAGGGGCGGAGATCATGAAACCCATGGCTACGCCTACAGTTGGAGGTTTGATTACCGCGACTTTGTCGAATTTAATATTAGTACCCGTTTTATATTGTTGGATCAAAGAAATAAAGCTGCAAAAAGAGTCTGAATAATATTTCAGGCAACTTCCAAGAAGTTGTTTTAGGAACAAAAAGTATTGCAAAGACCTTGAAATTATGGTCTAATACCTTTGACATATTTATCCGGGGAGGGGGTGTGTTCCCTCTGAGAGTTCTGCTGATAAGCAGATTACCCGTTTAACCTGATCTGGATAATACCAGCGTAGGGAGATAAGGCATAAAGTGTGTTCTTAGACCCTGTGCGCTGGCACGGGGTTTTTTTATGTGCGCCCGGCAGGGCGCAAAAAACAAGGAGGAAAAAATGTTCGCGAAAGTCAGTGAAGCAAGTATTACAAGAGCAATAGTCGGGGAATTTGCCAGGTGGTTTGATGATTACATTACGTCTGATGTGATCATAGTCGGTGCGGGCCCGAGCGGGCTTATTGCCGGGAGAGACATTGCCAAAGCGGGGTATAAAACGCTTATAATCGAGAGCAACAATTATCTTGGTGGAGGGTTCTGGATCGGCGGATATCTGATGAACACGCTTACCTTCAGGGCGCCGGGACAGGAAGTGCTTGATGAACTTGACGTGCCTTACAAAGAGGTTGAAGACGGATTATTCATAGCGAAAGGGCCGCATGCATGTTCTAAGCTTATAGCCGCGGCATGTGATGCGGGGGTACAAATACTCAACATGACAAAAGTAGATGATGTTGTCTACAGGAACGACCAGGTCGAAGGTGTTGTTATCAATTGGACGCCGATAGGGGCTTTGCCGCGCGCGATAACATGTGTCGATCCGGTTTCAATAGAAGCGAAAGTCGTTATTGATTGTACCGGCCATGACGCGTGTGTCCTGACGTACCTTGAGAAAAGAGGCATCCTTGAGTTGAAAGGTTTCGGGCCGATGGACGCGAATATTTCTGAAGATCTGGTTGTCGAGAAAACAGGCGTTATCCATCCGGGGCTTATCGCGGCCGGTATGGCGGTTTCCACGGCATACGGCGTGCCTCGAATGGGCCCCACTTTTGGGGGAATGCTATATTCCGGCAAAAAGGCGGCTAAAATAGCTATT
>JAHJBY010000085.1 GCA_018813285.1 Candidatus Omnitrophota bacterium | reverse complement strand
GAAGGAGTAGAGATGGTCATGCCCGGTGATAACGTCACGATGGAGATTGAGTTGATCACGCCGGTAGCTTTAGAGAAAGAACTCAGGTTCGCCATTAGAGAAGGCGGCCATACGGTAGGCGCGGGTGTGATCGCGGAAATAGCTGAGTAAAAGATGACGGCAACGGGGAAAAAAATGGCGAAAAAAGCAAAACAGTCACAGAAAATAAGGTTGAAGCTCAAGTCTTTTGACCATGAGCTGTTGGATGTATCCATGGCTGAGATAGTAGACACGGTTAAAAAAACGGGGGCTTCGATCATAGGCCCGGTTCCGCTTCCTACTAGAAAAGAGATATTTACAGTTTTGCGTTCCCCGCATGTGGACAAAAAGTCCAGGGAACAGTTTATGCTTGCAACGCATAAAAGATTAATGGATATCCTTGAACCGACGGCAAAGACAGTGGACGCTTTGCGCAGGCTGGACCTTCCTGCCGGTGTGGATGTCGAAATAAAGTAATAAAAAGAGGGCAAAATGGTCACCGGTATATTAGGAAAAAAAGTTGGTATGACGCAGATCTTTGACGAGAACGGAAAAAGGATATCCGTAACCGTGTTGGAAGCAGGTCCGTGTGTCGTGCAGAGCATCAAAACAGTTGAAAAAGACGGATACGTTGCTGTGCAACTCGGGTTTGAGAGGGTGCGCGAAAAACGGGTCAAGAAACCGCAAAGGGAGGACCTGAAAGCTAAAGGGTTGACATGCAAACGGTATGTCCGGGAAATAAGATGTGAGGATGCGTCAAGCTTCAAAGTCGGAGATGAAATGACCAGTGATATTTTTCAAAAGGGCGATTACCTGGATATTGTGGGAACGTCTAAAGGAAAAGGTTTTCAGGGTGGAATG
This sequence comes from Candidatus Omnitrophota bacterium, assembly GCA_018813285.1. GTDB lineage: Bacteria > Omnitrophota > Gorgyraeia > Tantalellales > Tantalellaceae > JAHJBY01. The sequence continues at coordinate 1,952 of JAHJBY010000085.1, read as the reverse complement.
AAGCGCCGTGGATGGTCCGGGGGTGGGGACACTCATGGCTCCATGTCGCATCGTGCTCCGGGTTCCATAGGAGCCAGTTCATTTCCGTCACGTGTTTTTAAAGGACATCCCGGACCGGGGCAAATGGGTAATGACCGGATCACTGTTCAAAATTTGAAGGTAGTTGAAATAGATAGTGTGAGCAATACTATTCTGGTACGGGGGGCTGTGCCGGGTTCAAACGGCAGTTATCTGATAGTGCGTTTCGCGAAAAAAAAGCCCGTAGCTCCGCGTGAAGTTAAAGAGGAAATTTTGGAAGAGACAGAGGCAGTACCTGATGCGGTTTCCGGAACGGCTGAAGAGCTTGTAACTCAGTCGAATGAACCCGAGGGAAAAGACTCACAGAAAAAAAATGATCAGGAAACAACCAAAAGTGAAAAAACCGAGGAAACTCCGAACGAAGAGGCGACCAAAGAAGGAAAAGAAGAATAGTGATGAAGAAAGAGACGAAAGAGATAAAGGTAAACACGAGATTATCCGTTTATGACCTGGAAGGCAAAGAGACCGGCATAGTGCAGCTGGACAAAGAATTGTTCGATGGAAGCGTGAACAAAACCCTTCTTTACGAGGTCAAAAAAATGTATGAAGCGGCGAAACATAGGGGCACTTCCAAGTCAAAGACCAGAGGTGAGGTCTCAGGCGGCGGCGTAAAACCCTGGCGGCAGAAAGGTACCGGCCGTGCAAGGGTAGGGTCGTCAAGGAACCCGCTATGGAGGCATGGCGGCACTGCCCTTGGACCGAAACCACGTGATTACAGCTATTCCATGCCCAAGAAAGCCGTACGCAAGGCCTTACTTTCTATCCTAAATGCGCGTTTAATAGAAGAAGCGATAAAGCCGGTCGTTAAGTTAGAAGTAAAAGAAGCAAAGACTAAAGAGGTCAAAAAGATATTTAGCAATCTAAAACTTGAGGGCAAAACACTTGTAGCAGTTGATGGAGTTTCATTAAACCTTAAACGGGCCGCAAGAAACCTCAAGGAGATCACGATCAAAGACGGAAGGAATATAAACGCGCGGGATGTTCTTTTAAATGGCTCTCTTTTGATCGAAAAAGATGCCTTGGAAAAACTTGCTGAGAGGTTGAAATGAGAACACCGCATGATGTCATAAAGAACATGGTCAGGACCGAAAAAGGGTCAAATCTGCTTATTCAGAACAAATATTTTTTTAAAGTTTCTCAAGACGCCAACAAAATCGATATCAAACGGTCGGTCGAAAGTATATACAAAGTTCACGTAAAATCAGTTAATATCATCAGCGTAAAAGGAAAAAAACGGCGGGTTCGTTTACATCAGGGGATGACTTCCGCATGGAAGAAAGCGATAGTGACGCTAAAACCAGAAAGCAAAATAGAGGTAACGTAATATGGGAATAAGGAAACTCAAAGCGACTTCTCCGGCAAGCCGTTGGGCGACTTGTTTAACTTTTGAAGAGATCACTGTGAAAAAGCCGGAAAAATCTTTGACGACGTCATTGAGGAAGACAGGCGGTCGCAACAATCGCGGCAGAAAGACAGTTAGCTCCAAGGGTGGCGGTCACAAAAGGTCTTACAGGATGATTGATTTTCGTTATTCGCAGAAGGGGCAGACCGGCGTGGTTGAAGCTATTGAGTATGATCCTAACCGTTCTTCCAATATTGCCCTTGTCAAATATGAAGATGGCCGGAAGGCTTACATTATCGCGCCTGTCGGGATCAAAGCCGGCCTGACAATCGAATGCGGCCCTGTGGTGAAGATGGAGACGGGTAATGCGACAGAGCTTAAGAACATTCCGCTTGGGACTATGGTGCATTGTGTTGAGATGGACTCCGGAAGAGGAGCCAAGATAGCCAGGTCGGCGGGCAGCGGAGTCACGGTAGCCGCGAAAGATGGTGGTGATGTTCATTTGCGTATGCCTTCGGGTGAGATCAGGCTG
>JAHJBY010000084.1 GCA_018813285.1 Candidatus Omnitrophota bacterium | reverse complement strand
TATGAGATTTTTTCGCAACCATGTGTAACCTCCTTTTTTGAATGATGCTGAATTTTAATTAATCGATTCAATCTTATCATTCATTTGACTATCCAGCAAAAAAAGTGTTACACTTGACGTTATTATCATATAATCTCGGGACAGGCGGGACAGGCGGGACAGGCTAAACCCCGCCGTTTACGGCGGGGATACATATGAGCCGCCTCAGTATGAATCCCTACATGGAAACCCTGGGCTTCAACCCGGGGAGTTGAAAGGATTCATAATTCAATCATCGATTCTTCGTCATCAGGACACCGACGTCTATCGCGTCCGACTTCCCATATTTCGTAATCTTCCGAAGAAAGTTCTTCAAGAAATCTGCTTTCGCGCGCGATGACCGTACCCTTCTGATAATCATACCTTGTAGCCGGATGGATGAGATAAAGGTATTTCCTGGCGCGGGTGGCCGCCACATAAAAAAGCCGGCGTTCCTCTTCCATCTCCGACTTCTCGTTCATGGCTTTCGGATGCGGAAATTGCCCTTCGCAAAGACCGATCAGCATTACGGCATCCCACTCTAAACCTTTCGCCTGATGTATCGTAGACAAGACCAGCTGTTCCTCATCATCTCCGGTATTGAGTATCGTTTCTCCCCGGAAATTTTCCCGCAAAGTTATATCGTTCAGAAAGTCTTTCAACTCATTGTAATCATGTGAAAAGTTCGCCAATTCATGTATATCGTCGACGCGATCTTTGGCATTCTCAAAATTCGCCAATACGCGCGTTTCGTAGCCTGCTTCCAATACACTGTTGATCATCATACCCGGATCATTATCAATGCCGGGGCCCGTCGCGATTCTCATTGTTTTTATAAAACCTTTATAACCGGCGCGCACTTTTTGTGGAAACATTCCGGAAATATCCATGTTTAAAAAATCTTTCACAGTAACTCCGGTTTTCTTAAAATGTTCAAAGATCCGCGTAGCATAACCCGGTCCGATCCCCGGACAGAGCGTCAACACCCTCATCCAGGAAATCTCATCCAACGGGTTCACTATAATTCTAAGATACGCCAGCACGTCTTTAATATGGGCCTGTTCAAAGAACCGTATACCGCCCCTTACAACATAAGGGATGCCGCGTTTAACAAGTTCCATTTCCAGTTCAGCCGACTGATAGTGCGCCCTGAAAAGCACTACGACATCCTTCATTTCTACACCTTCGCCCCTCATCTCCAGCACCCTTTGAACCACAAAGGACGCCTGCTGATAAAGGTCATTCACTTCAACCAACGCCGGTTTTCCCAATGGAGGATTAACAGATTTGAGTTTTTTGGGAAACTGGTCATCATTATTTAAAAGCGAATCATTGGCAAGATCAAGTATTTCCGGAGCGGAGCGATAATTGGTTTCAAGCTTAAATGTCTTTGTCCCGGGAAACCTCTCTGGAAAGGACAGAATATTTTCGACGCGCGCGCCCCGGAAAGAATATATCGACTGCGCGTCATCTCCGACAACAAGAATATTATTATGGTTCCCTCCAAGCATATCAACTATGTCCGCCTGTATCAGATTTGTATCCTGGTATTCATCCACCATCACATAGTGGAATTTTTCTGTATAATATTCGCGCGCGGACGGTGAATTTTTAAGAAGCCATCTTAACTTCACCAGGAGATCGTCATAATCCATGCTATTGGAATTCTTCTTTTTCTTGCTGTAAAGCTCCTTGATCTCATTTATTTCTCCGGTAAACTGGGTAAAATACGGGTACTTTTCTGATAAGACTTTTTCAATTGTTTTATCGGTATTGGCGGAAAAACTGATTATTGACTGGATTACCGACGGTTTGGGAAATTTTTCTTTTTTTATTTTGTAATTTTGCTTTTTTACGCACGCCCTCACAAGATCCCTTGAATCATGCCGGTCAAGTATGCCAAAATCTGGCCCAAAACCCACCAGAGAAGCAAACTTGCGCAAGATACGATTCCCAACATGATGAAATGTTCCGCAGAAGAGGCCTTTTGGAGTATATTTAAGGATCATTTCCGCCCGATCCTTCATTTCACGGGCCGCTTTATTGGTAAAAGTCATCAGTAGTATACTGCTTGGTGGAACTCCTCTTTCCAGCAAATACGCAAGACGATATATCAAAGTCCTCGTCTTGCCGCTGCCGGCACCGGCAAGAACGAGACATGAACCATCCGCCTTAGTAACAACTTCATATTGTTCAGCATTGAGATTCCCCTTGAAATCTATATGTGTTTCTACTTTTTCATGGTCTTCGTATAATGTATATTTTTTCATTTTAAATCGAGAGCTCACACACCCCATATCTCCCCGGCATACTCCATTATTGTCCTGTCACTGGAAAAATTCCCGCCTTTCGCGGTATTTAAGATCGATTTTCTTGTCCATTCGGATCTGTCGGAATAAGCGCGGGAAACTTTATTCTGCGCTTTGAAATAATCACTGAAATCCGCCAGCACCATATACTCATCATATCCTAAAAGCGAAGAAAGAATGGGTTCGAATATCCCTTTTTCTTTTATGGAAAAAGCATCGCCTCTCAACATGTCCATTGTTTCGGCAAGAAGAGGGTCGCCCTTTACATAATCAGCGGGATTATACCCGGCAGATCTTAACGCGATTATTTCGTCAACTTTAAGCCCGAATATAAATATGTTCTCCTGACCGACTTCTTCCGCGATCTCTATGTTCGCGCCGTCAAGCGTTCCTATTGTTACGGCTCCGTTTAGCATAAATTTCATATTGCCGGTACCGGAGGCTTCTCGGCCGGCCGTTGATATCTGCTCCGAAAGATTTGTTGCCGGAAATATTTTCTCCGCGAGAGAAACTCCATAATCCTCCAAAAAAACCACTTTTAATTTGTCTCCCACCGCCGGATCATTGTTTATAACTTGCGCGATATTGTTTATGAATTTGATCACAAGTTTTGCCATTACATAACCGGGCGCAGCCTTTCCGGCCACTATGGCGGTTCTTGGGACATTATCATCGCGGGATCCATTCTTTATACGTACATATCGCGCTATTAAGTAGAGCGCGAACAATGTCTGCCGTTTGTACTCGTGTATGCGTTTAATTTGGGCATCAAAAAGAGAAGATGTATCTACAATGATCCCCGTATGGCTTTTTATATATTCCGCTAGACGCGTTTTATTTACAATTTTTGATTTTTCCCATTTCTTCCTGAATGAAGCATCTTCGGCATACGGAGCTATTCCTTCAAGTTGTTTAAGATCCCGTATCCACCCGTCGCCGATCACCCCGGTCACCAGTTTCGCAAGAGACGGATTTGCTTTTTTCAGCCACCGCCTTTGCGTGATCCCATTCGTTTTCGAGTTAAATCTTTCCGGATAGAGTTCGTAGAAGTCCTTAAAAAGCGAGGTTTTAAGCAACTCTGTGTGAAGTTTTGATACGCCATTCACAGAATGGCTGCCAATAACACAAAGATGGCTCATCCGCACCTTCTTCCCATGCTCCTCATCAATAAGAGACATCCTTTTCATTTTATTCTTGTCCCCCGGATATCGATCGGCCACTTTACCAAGAAAACGATTGTTTATTTCGTATATGATCTCCAGGTGCCTGGGAAGAAGCTTCCCTATGAGATCCACCGGCCAGGCTTCCAGGGCCTCGAACATAATTGTGTGATTTGTATACGCGAAAGTCCGCACAGCCAGATCCCAAACCGTAGACCACTCAATGTTTTCCTCGTCTAAAAGGATCCTCATAAGCTCAACAATAGCAATAGCAGGATGTGTATCATTGAGCTGTATAGCCACTTTATCAGGGAAGTCCTTAAAATCAGCGTTATGCACCTTGAAACGCCGAATGATATCATGGATAGACGCGGAAGTGAAAAAATATTCTTGTTTCAGGCGCAACTCCATACCTTGATACACACTATCACTTGGATACAATACGCGAGAGATGTTTTCCGAAACTATTTTGTTTTCACAAGCCTTTATGTAATCACCGTCATGAAAATAGTCCAGATCGAACTCTTCTGTGCTCCGAGCAGACCATAATCTCAAATTATTCACAACATCGTTCTTATAGCCCGGAATAGGTGTATCATACGCCATGGCTAAAACATCCTCTGTATCCACCCAGTCCACCGTAAATGTCCCATTTTCACATTTACGTTTTATGGTTCTTCCATAAAATTTTACCTTTAAGCTGTATTCCGGCCTCCCGAATTCCCAGGGGTTCCCAAGCGCTAACCACTCATCAGGCAGTTCCACCTGACGACCGTTCACCATTTTCTGTTTAAATATACCGTAATCATAACGTATGCCATAACCCATAGCCGGCACACCCAATGTGGCCATGGAATCTAAAAAACACGCGGCAAGTCTGCCAAGCCCGCCGTTGCCGAGTCCGGCATCCGATTCCTGCTCATACAGGTCCTCGAGGTTAATGCCAAACCCATCCATGGCTTTAGCGCTCACCTCGGATAACCCCAAGTTAAGGATATTGTTCTCTAAAAGCCGTCCTATCAGAAATTCAAGTGAAAGATAATATACCCGTTTGCAGTTTTTGTCGTGGTATCCCTGCTGGGTCAATATCCACCTGGCGATCAGTCTGTCGCGTATTGAAAGTGCTATCGCGTGAAAATTATCATACTGGGTGGCTGTATAGTGGTCTTTAGCGAGAGCATACTTGCGGTTGTGCAAGAAATCTTTTTTCAGCGCGAGAGCGGTATCTTTGCAAACGGAATTGTTTTTACGCATAATCCGGGGATCCTCTGTTGCCGATGGTCAACATCTGAAATTCAAAACATTATAAACGTCGTGGCTTAATATTGTACTTAAAGTGACCATGATGCCGTAAAAAAGCGTGGCTTCCCGCCACGCTTACACACAATCCACTTTTAAGTTTAAAGCCCGTTCATTCTTTCGTGGCCGGTTTTTTTTTAGCCGCCGGTTTCTTTTTGACCACCGGTTTCTTTCTGGCAACTGATTTTTTCCTGGCGATCGGTTTCTTTTTGGCGGCCGATTTTTTCTTAACGACCGGGCTTTTTCTCGCACTCTTTTTTCTGGCGGCCTTTTTTAATTCGTCCCTTATTTCCCTTGCCGTCAGCTTATTCACATACTTCTCATCTAATCCGGCCGCGAAAAGCCTTTTTTTCTGGGATTTGGTTCTTACCCGTTTTCTGGCGCCCATTTTCTTAGGCCTTTCTCGGAATTTTACGCGTGGACCAGGCATAGTGTATCTCCTCTCTTTTTAGTAGGGGCGAAAAATGTTTCGCCCCTACAGCTGTACCGCGGATATTATACACGAATCTTCCGTCTTTTCAACCAATTTTCTTAATCACCGCTTTCAATAAAGCTGAAATCCTCCGTATAGCGAGAATCCGGATTATTGCGCATATAATCAATAAAAAACGCGGCCTTATCCGAGAGGTTCCGGTCTGTCCCTATTTCCATCACTATTTTTAATTCCTTATATGCACGTGAACGATTATGAAAAAAGCTGTAATAACACACGGCCATGTTATAATGCGCACGCTGATTGAGGGGTTCCAATTCCGCTATCTTCCTATATATCCTAAGCGCTTCATCGTGCATATTCCGTGTCACAAACAAACGCGCCATTTTACTAAGACAGGACGTGTAAAATATCCCATTGCTCTTGTCTTCCGCGATAAGAATGTCCATTTTTTCTTCAAAAATATCAAACTGAACTTTACCTTTTTTGGGGTTTTTCTCGAAAAAATACGCTCTCGCAAGGAAGAAATATGGAAGGGGGTACCCGGGAGCGATCTTCATTGCCTTTTTAAAAAGCCGGATGGCAACTTTTCTGCTCCCATTTTCCCAGTGCAACTCTCCCAATGCCGTAATGGATACATGATCGTCCGGATGTTTGGACAACTTTCCCTTAAGAACCTTTTCCTTCTCTATCATATCGGAAGTTTTTCGAACGCCTATGGCGTTCGATATATCATACGGAAGCAGCGTCAATACGTGTATGAAAAAAACCGCCATTATCCATGTGACCAATTTTCTGCCAAATATGGGGGATTTCACAAGCTCCGTCCTCAGTTGAAGCTACTTACCGCTGACCTTCTTAAGTTGTTTCTTGAACGGTTCAGAATCAATGATCTCCTGAATAAATGACGCGGACCAGACCCGGGAAAGACCGGTATTTTCCTCAAACACTATCCGCGGACGGCCGGTTTGAGAGCTCACGGCAATTTCCTGATAAGGAAGATATTCTCCGATAATACCGATGAATTTTCCTCCAAGCGGGTCATCCCCGATCGTAAAGCCCTGGCCTCTGAAACGTATAGGTGACGGTCTTAAAAAAACAGGACTGCCCGTATTGCCCGGAAAAGCCGAAGCATCGATATAAAAAGACTTATCCCCCTTAAGCAGACTAATGGTACCCGTACGCACGATCGGGTCGATACATCCCTTCGGTTCAATACCGGGTTGGTAGGACAGGAAAAATACGTCATACAGTTCATGAAGGTGTTTCGTATCAAGAAAAAGATTGTCCGATACCACTCTCACGTCATCTTCGGCCGGATCCAGCATAAACGGGATTATCGCGATATCGACTGTGGAATCAGAATGAAAGACCCACTCGATATTAAACCTATCTTTGATCTCCGCTATGGATCTTACCGTAACACCTCCACTTTTGAGGTTAAAAAACGCCAGAAGATCCTTATCCAAAAAATGACCGGTCGCGTGATTCATAATAACATGCTTTGCCGTCAATAAATGGTATGTACCCCGCACATTAACAAGAAAGCCCGTTGCTAATATCCGCGGTTTCCCATCCGGTGAGATCCTCCCTAAAAAAACCACAGTCTTTTTTAGTTCTTCCAGGGGACTGGCCATCAGATTGCCAGTTTTACTCTTGATATTTATCTCTCCGTAAACCGGATGCACCAGTAAAACCAGTAAAAAAACAACCGCCAGAGCCCACTTCACTTTTTTCAAAGACATCTTCTCACACTCCCGTTTAATTAACGCATCGTTATAACGTATAGGCTACACTGTTTGCGGAATATTTACAAGAGTCGGGTTCACTGCCCTTTACTCTATTTTTCCCCCAATAAGGCCCCTTTTCGTAAATTTTAAACCCCACTTATAGATTTTACGCGCAAACCTCTTCCAATTTTCTGAGCGCCAGATCTGCTTTTTTATTGTTTTGAACTGCTCAAATATCGAATAGATCGCTGGCACTAAAAGTAGTGTTAACGGTGTCGCGAATGCGAGTCCTCCGATTACGGTGATAGCAAGAGGATTCCACAAGTTTGAGCCTTCGCTTTTATCAATAGCCATTGGAAAAAGACCAAAGATAGTCGTTGCTGTTGTCATTAATACCGGCCTTAATCTATCTCTGGAAGCTTTTAGTAATGTTCGAAATATGTTCTTATGCTCTTCTTTCTTCAACGTATTCGCGTGATCAACCAGGATTATTCCGTTATTAACGACTATACCGGCAAGCATCATCATGCCGATAAGCGCGCCCATACCAACCGATGTTCCGGATAAAAACAACGCTCCTATCGCCCCTATCGTCGCAAGTAAGACCGTTACCATGATTATGAACGGTTGTCTGTATGATTCAAATATTGACGCCAGAACAAGATAGATAAGAATAAGTATAACCAGGATCGTCAGCTTGAATTCTTGCTGCGCCTTAAGAAGTGTGTCATAATCACCACCAACCTCGTAATAATAGTCTTCCGGAAGCTGCAGATCCGCAAAGTTCTCTTCAATGATCTTTACCGCCTTACTTAAGGGGATCTCACCGATGTTAGCACTGACCTGTATCATCCTTGCCCTTCCCTTTCGCCAGATTTCACTCGGACCCAGGCTGTACTCAAAATCGGCAAGTTGATCAATAACAACTCTGTCGTCCCCCCTTTTTGATACCGTAAGGCTGTGCACATCCTTGGCCGTTCGACGGTCCTTTTCTTTCATCCTGGCTATTGTCTCAACCTCGCTGGCCTGGGTATGAAACATTGTGGCCCTTACTCCTCTGACTTTAGCATGAACAATATCAGCCACATCCTTCGTTGTCATATCAAATCCGGCAGCCTTCTCTTTGTCGATGTTTATCCAGAGTTCCGGACGCCCTTCACGCATTCTTATTTTTGTATCGGTGAAATACGGGATGCGCCCCATACGCGTCGTCATAGCTATGGCTATCTCTCTTAACACGTCGTAATCAAATCCAAATACATTTAGAATGATCTCTTTTGTGCCAACTTCCTGTTCCTCTTCAAAGTATATAAACGCCGGCTGTAAACGCGCGACCTTGGGCCTCAGGCTGTCGATTATCTCCGTTATAGACCTTCGTCTCTCCGTCAAACTTACAAGATTCACGTACACCTTGCTCGACCATGCCTCTACCCGCGAAGTGAATTCCTTCACCTCCGGCACTTCTTTAAGCATCTCTTCGACTTTGCGGACAACTTCGTCACTGGAATCCAGTTTGGCTCCGGTCGGCAGTTCAACAAATATCGTGAACCTGTTCTGTTCCGTACTCCCAAGATATTCTTTTCCCATTTTTCCATACGTAAGAATAGCGCCAATGAACAGAATAACCGCGATACCTAATAGTGAAAACCGTCTCCTGAACACGAACAAGAGCCCATTATGCTGCATTTTGTAAAACGGCGCGAGAAAGCCTTGTTTTACCCCGACAGACTCACTTGCCGTTTCAACACCGCGTATGCGTGAGCATAAAAGTGGAACGATCATTAACGCTACGAACAAGGAAACAAAAAGAGAAAACGTCACCGTCCATGCCACACCGCCATAAAGCAAACTCATCGACTTTCCGACAAAAAGCATCGGGAGAAATACTATTACCGTCGTCAGGGTTGAAGCGAAGATGACGACATTCATTTCCGTACTGCCGCGCGCCGCCGCGTCTTTTCCGCTTAGGCCCTGCTCGCTTTTAGTGACGATATTTTCAAAAACCACTATGGAGTTATCCACAAGCATTCCCACGCCCAAGGCTAAACCAAATAAAGTGATAAAATTTATCGTAAGATCCATAACGCCCGGAATGAACATGTTCGCGAGATCCATCATGCCGAAAGTAATAATAAGCGATATGGGAATGGACACGGCAACCACCAGAATAGGCCGATATTTTTTGATCAGGAGAACGAATAATACCAATCCGCCAAGTAAAATGTAGAGAAAAATGTTCGGCGCGAAAACAGCGGCCGCGAGTCCCGCCGGTATGACAAAAGCGTAGCTGCGCTGCCATTTCGTCATGAACAGCATAAGAACGAATACGATCATAACCGCGCCGCGCAGCAGGGAATTTCGCAAATTTAATATTGACGTCCGGATAAAATTAGCCTGGTTTTTTGTCACAATAACCTTAACATCCTCCGGCATCATACTTTTTACATTCTCGACCTCTTTGAGTATATCCTCTGTCACCGCGATAGTATTGCCCTTGGATTCTTTTTGAATATACAGCGAAACCACAGGATTGATATTGATCCTGGAATATGTTGTTGCCTCAAGGTAAGAGTCCTTGATGTCAGCGATATCTTTCACCCGCACAACCGAACCGTCCGGACGTGTCAAAACAACTGTGCGTTTGATATCATCAACGTTCTCCATCTGTCCTATTGCTCGGATCAATATTTTATTTTTTTCCTGCCGAAACTCACCAAGAAGTATATTGAGGTTATTAGAGCCAAGGGCGCTTATCAGCTGGTTGATCGATATGGCATACCTATAAAGCGCGTTCTTGTCCACTTCAACTATAATTTTACGCTCTCTCCCGCCGCCCACTTCAACATTCGCGACACCTTTTACCCTTTTTATCTTCTCTTTAACACCCTCGTCGACTATCTTGCGCAATTCTTCCGGAGTACGTTTGCGGCTTGTAATCGCGAGTATTACGATCGGGACATCGGTTTGTGAAAACTGAGCGATGATCGGTTTTTCAGCCTCTTTGGGCATCTTTTCTTTGACCTTGGCGAACTTCTCTCTTACCTCCATGGCCGCCAACTGCATATTGATCCCCTGCTCGAAGCTGAGGACAACGGTCGCCTCGCCTTCCTTGGATATGGACAGCATGCTCGCCAGGTGTGACACGGTGCTTACGGCTTCTTCAATGGGCTTGGTGACCATTGATTCGACTTCAGTCGGAGGGATACCGCCTCTTATGTAAATGATAATGCTGATCTGTCCGAAAGATATGTCCGGATATAACTCGACAGGCAAGCGGGTTAACGCTATGATCCCAAACAGGCAAAAAGCAGCGAAAAGCATCAACGTGCTTACCGGCTTTTCTATTGAGAATCGGGATAGGCTCATATCTTTCAGAAATTACGAAGCTTTGGTGAAGCGTTTTCCCAAATAGCCCCGAATGTTGGTTCTTATCTCATTTTCGAGCACAAAAATCGAGGGTATCACAACAAGAGTAAGAAACGTGGAAATAAGCAATCCTCCCATAACACTTATTGCCATAGGAACTCTCAGTTCGGATCCCCTTCCGACGGCTATAGCCATCGGAAGAAGTCCCAGCACTGTAGTCAATGCCGTCATAATAATGGGACGCAAACGCGCCCTGCATGCCTCTATCACCGCTTCCATGGTCCCCTTACCTTCGGCCGTAAGAATGTTAGTGTAGTCGATCATTACTATACCGTTATTGACCACGATCCCGCCGAGCATAATAACGCCAAGAAGCGCTACAACGCTAATCGACGTACTGGTCGCGTACAACGCGATGAGAACGCCTATCAGGGACAGCGGAACAGTGAATAAAATGATCAAAGGTTGCGTCAAAGACTCGAACTGCGCTGCCATGATCATGTAAACTAAAATTATAGAAAGGATCAGAGCAAACTTTAAACTGTTAAAAGATTTTACCATCTCTTCCGATTCTCCGGCGATTTGCACACGGTATCCGCTCTTAAATTTCATTTCTTTGAGCATTTTCGCGACTTCGTCCATAACATCAGACATTTTTTGTCCGGCTATATTCGCGGAAATAGTGATGGTCTTTTCCTGACTCACCCGCCGTATCTCACTGGGACCTACGCCCCTCTCAAAAGACACCACCATACCAAGCGGTATCTTGCCACTTGTCGGACTTGACACACGAATACGATATAGCTGATCATACGTAGCCCTGTCCTCTTCCCTCAAAACAACTCTTATATCTATTTCTTTTCCTTTTTCCTTAAATTGTGACGGTACATATCCACGCAGGATTATTTGAGCCACCCGGGCAAGATCGACCACCGACAGGTTATACAGCGCGGCTTTATCTTTGTCTATCGCCAGCCTTATTTCGGGAGACGCCTCCGGCATATCATCCTCTACACCAAATATCCCGCGCACTTTATTTAGGCCGGCTCTGACCTTTTCCGCGATATCACCCATCTCCGACAGATCGTCACCCTTCACCACAATGGTTATGGGCTTTCCGCCGCCGCCGAATGTCCCCGACATTATTCCCTGCTGCATCAGAATCTCTATTTTGGCCGGTTTATATTTCTTATCTTTGAAAACGCCTTGAAAATACCGGACTACATCAACTGTCTTTCTTTTTCTTTTTTCCTTGAGGATGACTATTATTTGCCCCTGATGAGAGCCTATACTTTTAACGACATCCTGCGCGGTCTCCGCGCTGGCTGACCCCACAACTGAACTGGTTGATTCCACATCCCGATGAGCGCTTATCGCTTCTTCCAAAGATAGCACCAGTCTGTTCGTCTCGTCGACCACCGAACCCACAGGCATATCAACTTTGACTATAAACTCCCCCTGGTCGGTCTTTGGCATAAGTTCTTTTTCAAGAAGATTGATAAGGAACAGACTCGCGATAAATATTCCCAGTATGAATAAAAGCCCCGCTTTTTTTCTCTTCAAAAATATCCTGAGAAACATATCATATTTCTTGACTATTTTTTCCCAAAGGGCGCGACCGGCGAAAGCCTTCGCGCCGGCCGAAGCATCCTTTCCTCTTCCAAGAGAGCAGCTTAAAAGCGGTATGAGCGTCAGCGCGACCCATAATGATCCAACAAGTGAAAAAGTCACGGTAAAGGCCAGCTCTTTAAATAACTGTCCGGCTATACCAACGACAAAAACCATGGGGAGAAATACCGCTATGGTCGTCAGCGTAGAAGCGATGACGGCGTTGGATACTTCTCCCGCGCCGTCACCTGCGGCATCTTCGGAGGATTTGCCAAGTTCTCTATGCCTGAAAATATTCTCTATAACAACGATCGCGTTATCAACAAGCATTCCCACGCCCAGGGCTAAACCGCCAAGTGACATTATGTTTATCGAAAGTCCACCAAAATACATGAACGTAAAAACCACCATTATAGAAATGGGAATGCTCAACGTCACGATGGCCGAGGCTTTGAAATTTCTCAAGAATAGCAGAAGCACAAGAAAGGCAAGCACTCCACCCTGGAGAGCCGCGTCACGCACGCCGTTAATGGCATCATGTATAAAAAGTGATTGGTCATAAATGATCTCCAGTTTTATATCCTTGGGGAGTTTTTTCCCAAGAGGCCTCAGGGATTCCTTTATGCGGTGGATAACCTTTATCGTGTTTGTCTGCGACTGTTTCTGTATCGTAACGGATACATTCTCCTCACCGTTAAATCTGGAAAAACTTGTGCGGTCTTTGAATGTATCTTTCACTTCCGAAACGTCCTTGATCTGAACAAAATTGGCTCCGCGGCTTATGCCTCTCATCTTTATTTTTTCTTCAAATGGAAATCTGTCGGACTCGTCTTGCACATCGCTTTTAACAACAACATTCCTTATTTCTTCCACATCCTTGAACTCGCCAAGGGTCCTTATTAAGTACTCATAAAAACTCTCTTTGATGGTTCCGGCCGGATAATTGAGGTTTGCGTTTGTTATCGCGTCAGATACATCTAAAATAGGCACATCATACGCGTGCAATTTGCCCTGATTTACTTCAATGAGTATTTCTCTTTCCAAACCTCCCTCAACCGAGGCTGAAGCAACGCCGTCGATCTTCTCCAGCTCTTCTTTTATTGTATCAACTGCTATTTTCCTAAGCTGAACGGGGCTTCTTTTACCGGTAACGCTGATCCGCATAATGGGCATTTCAAACGGGTTAAAAGGAACAACAAGAGGTTCGGAGGCGTCGCGCGGAAGACGCGCTTTTATAAGATCGACTTTCTCCCTTACCCGGAGAGAGGCAAAATCCATGTTCTGTTCCCACCCGAATTCCGCGAACACAAGCGAGACCCCTTCCCGGGATATCGATTGTATAGAGCGCAAACCGCTTACTGTCCCAACAGCTTCTTCAATAGGTTTAGTGAGAAGGGTTTCGATCTCAGCCGGAGCGGCATTCGCGTACCCGGTAAAAACAGTCAGCTGCGGATATTTGATGGGCGGGAACAATTCCTGCGGAAGTTTAAAAAGAGATATAACGCCGAAAAGGATTACCCCCGTGAAGATCATTACGGTAGTGACAGGTTTCTTTATTGAAAAGTCCGGTAATCCCATAGTTAACTTTCATTCTTTTGGCACCCTGAAAGATGCCCTGCCATTCTATTCACCATTCACTGTTCACGATTCACTGATAAAAAGCGGGAAAACCCCGCTCCCTACTAGAATATTGTTTCCTCCTGCACCTCGGTTATCTCGACCTTGTCTTTATCTTTGTATTCCCGGTGAAGTTCCCGGATCACAAGCTCTCCTTCCTCGAGGCCTGAGGCCACTTCCGCCATATCATGCGTGAGATACTCTATCTTTATCTCTCTTTCTTCAACTATACCCATATCCCCTTCACCGGAAAAGCCTTCGGCGCCTTCTGCACCCTCGGCGTTTTCTTCCTCGCGATGAACTGTATAAACAAAATATTTTTGCTCTTTCTTCTTGAACGAAGCGCTGGGTATTATCAATGCGTCCTTCTTCTCATACGTATTTATCACCGCGCGCGCGAACATCCCGGGCCGCAAAAGATCGCCCTCGTTATCGATCTCCACCTTGATCTTCTGTGTGCGCGTTCGCCCTTCAATAACAGGCGATATCATATCCACCGTCCCGGAATATGACTCTCCCGGATAGGCATCCAGAAAAATATCCAGGTTCTGCCCAAGTTCCATTTTAGGGGAATCCTCCTCAATAATATCGAACACGCCGTAAACCTTGCCGTATTCGACGAAACTACCGATCTTATCCTGCGGGCTTAGATATGATCCGACATGTTTCTCCATACTCCCAAGATACCCATCAGCCGGAGCGTATATATTCGTCTTTTCAAGATCTCTTTTAGCAGATTCGTATTCAAGCTTCTTTTGTTCATAAACGATCTTATCGTGTCCTCCAAGGTCAAGTATCTTTTTTGCTTTTTCCATATCCAGCGCGGCATATTTCAATTTGAGAAGTGCTTCACGCTGATTAAGACTGGCAATAATGTCTCCCTCCAAAATGCGCTCACCTTCCTCAAAATTAAAGCTTTCCAGTATCCCGCTGGTCTCGAACTTCAGGTCGATCTCCCGGGAACCTTCTATCCGTCCCATGACAGGTATCGTATCCTTGAAATCCATTCTTTTCACCGTATAAACCTTAACTGGGATAGTTTCGACAAATTCAACCATCTCTTTTTCTTCTTTTCCGCGGATCCCCGTTATTATGTTCTTTATCTCGCCGGCGGTCCGAGCCAAAACCAACGCCACTAACAATACACCCAGCACGATCCATATGTAGTTCTTCTTCACTTTTTCTGGATCCCATTTTACGCGTGTCAGGATCCCTCCCGCGACAACAAATAACTTGTTCAGAAAAGCGCCGATACCGGGATCTTCACCCTCGGGATCTACAACAGGCTCTTCGGGTTTACGTTCTTCCGGGAAAGATCCTTCTTCCCGGGGCTTTCCCGCGTCAGGATCCCTATTCTCTGTCTCCCCCATATCAAACCCATTATCGTCCTGATAATTTTCCATCTTTGCCTCCAAATAGTAATACTGCCGACCTATCGGCGCTTACTCAATTTCTCTGTGCAATTTTTTTTCTTTCCGTTTTTTTTCAGCCAATCGTATTTTTTCCATTCGTTTAGATTTTGTACTCACCGTATTTTTCATACCACCCGGAACACCTGAACCGATCTGTTCCTGTTTCCATTCTATAAATTCGGTATTTTCATAATCCGGCCTGAAATATTCCGGTATACCTATTGCCTTATTAAGACCGGCAATAGAGATATAATAATCAGCATCCGCTTGAACATAGCTGTATTCATGTTCAGTCAGCTTAACGATCTCTTCTATGACACGTGAAACTTCCATTTCGCCAAAGCGCTGCTTTTCCTTCAGCACCGCGACATAATCCCGCTGATGTTCTACCTGGGCACGGGCGATATCCATCTGTATCAAGGATTTGCGGTATTTAAAATACATTTCTTTTATGCTCACCATAAGATCTTTCCTGGCTTTGTCATATTCATATTTCGCCCTTTCAAATCCTATTCTGGATTCCTGAAGATTGGAAAAATATGCCATGTCATCCAGGAATTTGACGGCGAAATAGTTTGTGGCCGATTGCGTCCCGCGAAACGCGGAAACCGTGGGCGCCCATACTTCACGAACATAATTGTGCTCAACGGTGTTGCCCCACATAGGTACGCTTGTTTTTATTCCCGCATACCACTCCGCTTCCATCCTCCTGCCGGAACGCGCCGGACCCGAGGGATCCCCGGTATAATCTCCCGAGATACTTAACGGCTCATAATTCTCGTATGAAGCACCGAAAGAACCGTTAAAATCCACTTTCGGCCAGCCCCTGGCTTTTTTCATTTTGCGTTCAAAATTGTAATACTCTATCGTCTTACCTTTGATCTTAAACTCAGGGTCATTGGTTAACGCAAGCGAGTAACAATTCTTTAGACCGATGGATAAAGGGGTTTCCGGGCTCGAAACGGGCTTGATCTTTATGTTTTCCATGGGTTCCGTCCCCATGGCCTGAAAAAGAATCATTTCAGCCAGCGAAACGTTTTCTTCGGCGGAAAGCTCCTGAAAATCCGCCTGCAGGGCCTGCCCCCTGACCTCAAGATACTCTACCTTCGCGACTATTTCCTGTTCATTCATTTTCCGGATAACATCCCAATAACGATCGGTCACCTCCCGCGCTTCCAATTGAATTACGTGCGCTTTGATCGCCTTATCCAGATTGTAGTAACCCTTCTTAACTTCGTCGATGACCTCATTCCTCATCTGCTCTTTTTCAAGCTTCGCGATCTCAAGATTGGTGGACGCCTGTCGTATCGCGAACCACTTTTCCATACCGTCAAAAATGTTCTGTTTTAACTCAACCTTATATTTGCGTCCGAGATAATGACGGGTTAATTGATCCGCGCCTATCTTACCCGAGGAAGCTTCATACCGTCCCGTAACTGTGGGGAAGATGTCCCTTCGAGCTTCCCATAATCGTATTTCAGCCATTTTTATCTGCATATCAGCCACTTCAAAACGCGGGCTATTAGCAAGGGCTACCTGGACACATTCATCTATGTTGTATACTTTTCCTCCATCAACATCCCCAAGTTCATATGTTTCCCCTTGGAATATATCGGTAATTCGCCTCATCCAACTTTTCGGCTCATCATTTGCCGTGTAAACCTCCTCTTCGACTTCCTCAGAAGACTCTTCTACTTTCTCAAGGTTGTCTTTCTCTCGCTTTTGTCTGTTCCCGAATATTTCATCCTTATCAATATCCGCTATCAACAGCGCCACTTCCGGGTTTCGGGGATCCATTCCCTGAGCGTCCATGGCGTATTTTCTGGCTCTCGCATAATCGCCATTCGCAAAATGTTCCCGGGACATATTGATATATCTTCGCGCCTTGTTCTTATTGGTCTCCATTTCAAGGCTGTATCTTGTGATCTCATCCCTCACTCCCCGCATTCGCGAAGCAGGCACAGCACGCGTTTCCTCTATGCTTTTCAGATCTTCTATCTTGGACAAAAGTTTCATGGCCGCCTCATTCTCGGGATCTATCACCAATACTTTTTCAGCGGCTATTTCAGCCAGATCAAGATCGTCCCGTGAGAAAGCTCCTTCCGCATCATTCAAAAGTTCTATAAGACGCATACGCCGGGCTGTTTCATCAAGAACGTTGAGTATATCGGGTTCTTCTTTTTTAGGGGCTTTTTCGGTTTTATCCGTATCCTCTCCTCTGACCCTCCTGTCCCGAGCGGAGCCGAGGGATGCCCCCTGTGCGCCATCCACATTCCCAACGGTCATCAGCAAACAGATTACCGACATCATACACACAAGAATTATAACTTTTTTCTTACCGCTATCCATTCTCAATCATCATCTCTCTTTCAATAAAAAAGGTTAAGACTCAAGACGTCCATCAGGAAATTCACTCTACTCGCCGGTTTCTTCCTCACTTTTCTGTTCTTCCTTCTTTTTTAGCCTGTACTTTCTCATGTAATCCCTCATGTAAACCCGATGCCGTTCCTTGTTGGCCTCACGGTATAGCTGCAGATATTCTTTGTGCTTCCGTCGCCATTCAAGTGACCGTTCCCGGCAGGTCTGTTTCCATGATCTGTCCTGAGATTCTTTGTATTTGAAATAGTTCGGATTCGCGTTCCGCCATTGTTTCATGTTCGACAGCTGCCGCCGATACTGGCATTCCAAACTCGAACATACCGTCTGGTTCGGCCTGTACTTATTCGGCACAAAAGGCTTTCCGCAAATCGCGCATTTCCTTTCTCTGCGCATCCATTCTTCCACGATCACACCTCCATGAACATTTCTCTGCGACACAATGCCGCCGCACCGACAGAAGACGCTTCTTCTCCCAGAACACCCGGGATGATCTTCAAATTCTCCATTACCTCTTTTGAAAGGAACTTACCTGCGCTTTCCTGAACACATCCGACAAATCCACCTTCATCCTTTTCAGTTCCTCCTCCAAACAGAACGAGTTCTACATTGAACATATTGACCAGGTAAGCCACCCTCACCCCAAGAGCAAGCCCTGATCTTTTAACGAGATCTTCCGCTAACTCATCTTTTTTTTCAGCCGCTTTAAGAACAATATTCGTGGTAATAGCATCAATATCGCCTTTTACCATCTCCACGATATCGGTCCCCACCCCTCGGCTAACAAGATCTTTCGTAGTATTCACAATGCTGAACTGATTCCACGGCCTGAGATACGCGCCGTAATTCACTTCACTGTATTCATCCGCTTCGAATATCGATTCCTTTTTCAGTATGACACCTATCCCTACGTCGGAGTACATATAAAGCACGCTTTTACCGGAGGCGCCTTCACAAAAATCTCTATCACCGTATCCGGCCGCGGTCGCCGAAGTTGTAGCAAATACCGCGCAATCAAAAATTTCCTTAGTACCACCGCTGATAAGCTCGATACTCTTTGAGTTAGACCTTATCAGCTCTTCGGGAACAGCGACACCGCAACAGGCAAAAATATTATCCTTTAGCCTGGTCTTTCTGCCTATATCCCTTATTATATTCGAGATATCCTTATTCTTCGCTTTCCCCTTCATCAGTTGATCTACTTCAATGCTTTCCCGCGCGACGATATTCTTTCCCATATCCATGACAGTCAAAAAACATCGCGCGTCTCTAAATCCAATACCGAGGATCTTTCTTTCTTCGGCGTTAAACGTCAACATATCATTTGCGGCGTCTCCGTACGGCATTAGAAGTTTTTTTTGTTCACACAGGTCAAGATACTGTTCAATAAATTCACTCGGGACATTTATACCGGCAAGATTGGTTTTTGAAAATACTTTCTTTCCGTTAAAAAGATGGAACATATCTAACACCATTTGTTCTTTTTCTGTCTCGGGACGAAACTTGAATAAACGGGCTTCCCTGTCTTTCTTGATCATATCTCCTCCTACTAACAAAAGTCACTTTTGGGTTGCACTACACACATCCAGGCTGTGTCGCAATTAGAAAAAAATGAATTTGCAAAAAATTTTTCTCCACTTTATATTGCAGATCCCCACTTTCGTGGGAATGACACCTTGATTTTGTCATCCTCGCGAAAGCGGGGATCCACTTTAAAGAACAGCCACCAATTGCGACACAGCCTGATCGCACATTGTAGGAATTAATGACACACCTGTGTGCGTAAACACGGATAAAAATTCAGTTTTTAGTAAAAAAATCCTCTATCTAACTTTTTGCAGAAATTTAACTTAAATATACCCTATACGGTCTGATAAGTCAAACCGCGAAACGAGCGAACGACATTTCGTCGTGCGTTTTGTGTCCGGCGTTATGCGTTGTGTATTAACGCAAGACGCGAAGCGCGAACCTCATAGCGCAAAAATCAAGAGGGGACAGTGTTAAAGTATGAATCCCGACGTTCAGATTTCAAAAGAGCTCCCGGGGGTGAATTCTTTAACACCCTTCAAAAGGATAGAAAAATAACGCCGGAAAAACTTTGATGGGGAGGATTTTGATCTATTAGTCCACCTCAAATGGGTCGGTGTCAGAAGGTGCCAGAAAAGGTTCGTTACCGGAACTGGAGCTTACCAGTATAATTTCTTGAACCGCGCGGAGTATCTCTTGATCCACTCTTGAGACGCTTCCTGGAGAGAAACCTCCTTGCCAAGCTGGAGGGAACGCAGAACACGGTATTCCTCTATCAAGTATATCTGTTCGATCAGTTTTACCTTGAATGCGTCAGAATATGTCAGAAAGGAAACCCCTATCTTAAAAAGTCCGGATTCCACATCCTTGTAAGAATGGACAACGCATGCTTTTATGTGAAACGTCTTTTCATACAACGGCATGTGTATATCTATCTTCGTACCGAGAGGAACCTCTTCTTTAGCCATAAATAACAATCCACCCTCGCTGATATTTATCGTTTCGGTTGCTTGTGACTTATCGTCGTTTTCCACCTTATATTCCAGCGGGCTAACAAGCAGATGTCTTATGAATTTGCGTTTTTCAACCATATGAATTTATCTTTCCCTTGATGTCAAGCAACGCAAGAGGCGGCATAAAAAAGCAATCCCTTATGCCAGCATATTGTTCTCGCGAAGTTCTTTTTCCAATTTTTCAATAGCCGCTTTCAATTCCGAAAAAAGCCGCACGTTGATATTGACGCCTTTCCCCGTGGGAACTTTTTCATCCCCCTGTGGCGGCTGGGTCCAGACGCGAATATCAATAACATCATTTCCCTGATACTCCGAGACCCGGACGCGGATATCCTGGTATTTGTTTTTCTCAAAGGATGCAATATCTTTTTCCATTTATGCCCCCCTTTTAACAATAGTATATAGTCATAATGTACACCACAATTTTAGAAATGCAAAGAAAAATGCCTCCGCCTGAGTTTAGTCCAATTCTTTTTTCTTGAATATTTTGTAAAAGCAGAAAACGGCCAAGATCAAGATAAGGATCCAGGACACTGAAAGGAACATCCACCCCATTATTGTCATACTCCCTCCCTGCCGGTTTTACGCTTACGCCAGGCGATCTTAACAAGCATAGCGATAGTCAGAAAAAGGAGCCATAGACCGGCTCTGGTAAACATGACACAGGTCCTGTCAGCCTCGGGAATATTCTCCATCCGTATGACCGGAAGCCAATCCTGCCAGAACCACGTAACCAGCACGGTCGCGAGAAACAACGGTGTGATGTACTTTATCACAAACTTGTAAATACCGGGTATTCTCATGTCTGCGCCGTGATGAACCTCTTCCCATGCTTTTTCTATTCCGAATATCCATCCAAACAATATCACCTCTACCATAGCGAAAAGAACCAGGCAGAATGTACCGCCCCAAAAATCAAGCTCGTCTACGACTCCCCTCGCCAAAAAGAATATCGCTCCGTGACAGAGGATGAACGTGACACCCCCGAAGATCGCTACCGCGCGGTCGCGTGAAACGTCAAATTCGTCCTCTAAAAAAGCAATTGCCGGCTGCGAAAGTGACACGGAAGATGTAACTCCCGCCAAAAAAAGCAAGCCGAACCACAAAAACCCCATCAATTCAGGGAACGGCATGCTGTTAAATATCAACGGCATCGTTACGAATCCGAGATTAAACGCACCGGAATTCGCTATATCCCCCATCATCATGGGACCAAAAAACACGAATGCCGCCGGAATGATTATGCTGGCACCCAAAACCACTTCAGCCGTCTCGTTCATCGTCACGGCAGTAAGCCCGGAAAGAGCGACATCGTCCCCTTTCTTTAAATAGCTCGCGTATGTCAATATCACGCCTATGCCAACGCTAAGTGTGAAAAATATTTGCCCCGTCGCGGCAAGCCATATCTTCGCAGATCTAAGTTGCGCGAAGTCCGGGTTCCACAAATAACCGAGTCCATTTAACACGTTCCATGAGGGTCGAACGGGATCCGGCGCGCCGAGCGTAAGAACCCGAACAGCAAGGATCACACCGAATATTAACAGCGTAGGCATGGCGAACTTACAGAACCGCTCGATCCCTCCGCGTATCCCGTGTTTAAGCACTATCAGGTTAACAGCAAAAGTTATCAGGAAAAAGGTATACGCCGTGAGTATGCTGGAGAAATATTCGTTTTTCACTAACCCCTGAAAACCCCGCAGGAACGACTGCATAGCGGCCTGATCATGAATAGCAGAATATTTTTGAGTGATCGCGAAAAAACTATAGGCAAGGGTCCATGATTCGATATACGCGTAGTACACCATTATCACCATGGGCCCAAAAATACCGATAACACCGAAATATTTTATGAAACGATTCTTCTGCCAGAGACTGTGAAACACGCCCGGCGCGGACGAATGCCCAAACCCTCCGCCGTACCGGCCTATACCCCATTCTATCCACATCACGGGAATACCCACAAGTATCAACGCGACAAAATATGGGATCATAAACGCGCCGCCGCCGTTCTTGGCCGCTTGAACCGGGAAACGCAAAAAATTACCCAGCCCTACCGCGGATCCCGCCACGGCCATTATCACGCCTATTTTTGATCCCCACGCGTCACGTCGTTTCGACAAGGCCATCACCTGCCCTTTATCATGTCACCGAAACCGAACAAATATCCTTCCCCAATTCTTCGGATCCTTTTCTATGCGATCGTACAGGTCTCTGTTTCTTTCGAGGAATTTTAACACGCTTTTTTTGAGCTGACCGGATCCCTTGCCCGGTATTAATTCGACTATCTTTATTTTTTTGTCATTCGCCTCGCGCAACATGCCGCGCAGGGTTTCCTCGATCTCGTGATGTTTGTTAAAAATATCATGAAGGTCTATCGTCAATTTCTTCATTTTATTCTTCCGTTCCCACCGGGCGTCTCAACGCTTTTTTCTCTGCCCGTTTCCTTTTGCTGGCAAGCATTTTTTCCTTCTGCCGCTTTGACCTTTTCCGTTTCTGCCGCCTCAGCTTTTCTACGCGTTTTCTTTCTTCCGATCGGGCGCCTATGATCGCTTTTTCGATTTTTCCTATCAATATCTGACGCGCGAAAAAACGATTGAGAACCTGAGACCGTTCGCGTCCGCACTTAACATCCGTTCCGGTGGGAATATGTTTTAGATATACACACGTAGACACCTTATTTACGTTCTGCCCACCGCGGCCGCTTGAACGTATAAAACGCTCGACCAGGTCGCTTTCTTTCACATGAAAGCGCTCCATCTTTTTTGCAAGATTCTCGCGTTTTTTCGGGCTTATCGTAAAGTTCGCCATAAGAGACGGCTTTCTAATTTCTGGTTTCTGGTTTTTAGAGTATCTATTAAGCTCTAAAAACTGAAAACTGATAGCTCTATTGTTTCATCACTCTTCACTTCCCGCCCCTTGACCCTCTCTTGTGATCTTGTTTTCCTGTGTCCCTGAAACTCAATACTCAATTCTGTTCCGGAGAGCATTCATTTACACCCATTATGTTCCAGTGGTGTTAAACGATAGGAAGGGAATTTATTCAAGAGATTTAAATGGAGATTATCGAATCTATACTGCCGAAAATATTCGCCTCAACTTCAACGTTGTCCGGATCGTGCATCCATTGTCCGTCAACCATGTACTTGTACCGATATTTGCCCTTTTTCAGATTGAGATGGATCGACCACTTTCCGTCATCGTATTGCATGAGCCGATTAGTCTCCGTCTTTTTCCACCCGTTGAAATCACCGAGCACGTAAACCTGATCGGCTTTTGGGGCGCGCAAAACAAACTCTCGCACGATCGTATCCAAACATTCCCGATCGATGTTTATCAGTTCACACGTAAGATTGTAGAAATCAATGGCGCCGTTACATTTGGGATCATGTTCAAAAATGGTTTTACCCAGCATCGGGGCTTCTCTCAACCGAACGCTGGACCTTATCCGCGTATCAAACAGATTTCGGCCGAGTTTCTCTTTTGCCTCTTTTTCAAAATCCCTCGCGAAATTAGACCGCCCGTCAAAAATATTAAGCGCAAAGAACACGTCCGGTCGCCGGCCTGTTTCCTTATTCAAAAGGCTTACTACTCGATAGATGCTGTTCACCCCATTGAAAGAAAAATAACTGAGATCGATCGGAACGATCATCATGTCCGCCGAGTACATGGAATTAAGTGTCAGAAAACCAAAACTTGGGGGGGAATCAATGATGACATAATCATACTTCAGAAAAAAAGTATCTGTCAGATACCGCGATAATATAGTAGCCGCGCCTGAAACGCTTCCCAGATTTATTTCCGCGGCGCTCAAAAGCATATTTGCGGGCATAAAATCCAATTTCTGGCGATCGGCTATCAACAATTCTGTGGGAAGTATTTCTTCGTCCTCGATGCGCGAACGAAAAATATCATAAGATGTTTTAGTGTCGGGCGCCTTTTCACGCGCGCCCATCGCAAAAGTCGCGTGTGCCTGGGGATCCAGATCTATGAGAAGCGTCTCATATCCCGTTCGGGCCAACGCCGCGGCAACATTAACAGCTAGTGTAGTTTTTCCACAACCGCCTTTCTGATTAACAACAGAAATAACTTTCATACACCAATCCCTCTCATCCTGTAATGCCGCGACAAGATAACCTGTTATATAACACACTATCAGGAAGAGTATATCACAAAATTAGAACAATGCAAATCCGGAACCAATTACTCAAACTTTTTCAGTTTTGGTAACATTTAATGTGAGTCAATCCGACAAACATTCCGGCATTGACTACCGTCAAATCGTCCCCTATAATGAAGTGGTTAAACCACACAACCTTTGAATCATGAAAAAAAAGACAGACTACGACCATATCGACCGGGAACTTTCCAGAGCTTACTTTGGACATGGCGCTGATCAAGCGTCCAAAGATGGAGACAATGCAGTAGGGCAAATTACAGAAGCTCTTAAAAAGGCGACAAACACCGGCAAGAAACGCATGTTAAGCGCATCGGGCAAATTAAAGATCTCAAGCTGCATACTTACCACCGTCATTCTCGGACTTTTTCTGGCATATTTTTTCCGTGATAAAAAAGTTTTTTTCACAATTGTCGGTGAAGAAAGCAATGCTCCCTCTCTGACGAGAACAGTGCGGCTTGGACTGCGAGAAATTAAGAGTACCGCTAAAACCGCCGCAAGATCCTCAGAAGGTACTGAAACACTCTTTGATTTTGAAAAAGATACCGACGGATGGGAAATACCTCTCTGGGCAAAAGAGAAGCCGGATCATGTCGCCGTGGATCTTTCAAGAATTACCGGAATGGCAAGCAGTGGAAAAGGAAGCCTCGAGGTATCCGCGAATTTTACGGGAGACAAATGGGCCGCCGCGTATGTCGAGACCGCTCAATACCTCGACTTCGGTGATCATGACTTCATCGCCGCCGATATCTATATACCGCTTTCATGCCCAAAAGGTCTGAAAGCAAAATTCATTGTTACCGCCGGAGAGAACTGGCGTTTTATGGAAATGACCCGCAGCGTCCCTCTTATCCCCGGCGGATGGACCACCATCCAGGCGGATATCACTGAAGAAAGCCGTGACTGGCGAAACCCCGCTGACAAAGCGGATTTTAGGAGTGACGTACGCAAATTCGGGATACGCGTTGAATCCAACCCCCGGCCGGCATACTCCGGCCCGATTTACATAGACAACGTAAGGGTCGGGAAAGCACTGAGCGAGACGTAACGGGTGTTGGGTGACGCTGTGCGCTAACTGGGGGCAAGGGGCAAAGCGCATGGCGTAAGTATCCGGGGTTAAAAAGCTTTCAGCTTTCGGCATCGGCGGAATCCGCCTCTCCCCAGCCCTCTTCACCACGATCACGAATGAAGTACTTCCGGCTCTTCAACGCGACGTAAGGGCTCCACACCTTGCCCTCCCCTGACTGCAACAATTGGATCTCTTTCACGGCGTTCGCCTGGGATACTAACTCATCCGTCTGGTAAATGATCGTCGCTTCAAGTGTTTTCGGTAAGACCGGGGATTGCTGCTCATATTCGCCATGGTGGCTTAACACAATATGCCCCAGGCGAAGGCTGAGCTCTTCGGGAAAGCCCGTGATCCCGGATATTTTTTCGTTCAGCATCCTGTACCCTATGGCGATGTGGCCCACCAGGCCGCCTTCAACCGTATATTCGAGCTTTTTTTCATCGATCTCGTGTATCTTTCCTATGTCGTGTATGAAAGCACCGAAGATCGCGACATCCCTGTCGGCTTCAGGATAAAGGGAGCACATCTTATCGACGATCGCCATGACCTCAAAAGTGTGTTCCATAAGACCGCCAATATACGCGTTATGCCAGCTCTTCCCGCCCACACCGCGGGCAAACTTCGCCATAAGCGCCTCATCACCG
>JAHJBY010000083.1 GCA_018813285.1 Candidatus Omnitrophota bacterium | reverse complement strand
TGTTGTTTACATTCTTTTCACGTAGCTGATGACTCCAGCCAATAAACTCATCACGTGGCGCTGTCTTCCATGCCGCGGAGCCAAATAGAACACAGGATAGCGGCCGGCCGAAGCGATCCAGTATCATATATTTCATGTTTTTACCAACCGGCGTTTTATGCCCCAGATAGTGATAACTGGATAAAAAGTAGTTAAACAAGCAATGACGCTCTGATCTTGGATCTACAAGGCTGATCTTTATGGCCGCCAGGGATTTTAAATTACAAGAAATGGCTTCGGTGGAATGCTTAACACCAACAACAGATTTGCCGCGAGAATGGTTTGCGGCCTCTCTTCGACGTTTGGGCAAAATAATATGACCGGCTCGCTCGAGTTTTAACAAAAAAGTCCGACAGGCCATATCTTTTAATAGATTTTGCCACAGATGGAAAAACGATGGAAAGAGAGCAGTCAGGTTATTCGCGAAAGATTTTGGTAAAACATTGACTTTTTACAATTATTCGGAGGATAGGAGATTCATCAGCACAACAAATCACCTGGAAAGAGAGCTGGAAGAGATTCGCCGCCGGATAAAAACACAGGGATATTTTAAAAACGAACGGAGCGTGGATTACTGGATCTATGGTATATTGAAATATTCCGAAAAGATCCATCAGCCAGAGGAAGTAATGCCAGTTAAAACCAAAGAGCCTGAATACGAAAGTGTCCAATTATCTTGACACTACTCTCCCAAAATACCCAAAATACCCTCTTGTATTATTTGTAATAATATGTTATTTTATCCTGTCTTGTTAACGGTAGAGAGGCCGAAAGAGGAGATCATATGGAGTTTTCTAAACGTGTACAAGAGGTTCAACCGTCCGCGACGTTAGCGATCACATCGAAGGCGAAATTGATGCTCAATAACGGGGATGATGTGGTCATCCTGGCTGCCGGGGAACCTGATTTTGATACGCCGGAAATAGTAAAGGCGGCGGCCATAAAGGCCATTAATGAGGGTTTCACCAAATATACGCCGGCGGGAGGAACCGTTTCTCTCAAAGAGGCCATTTGTCGTAAGTTGCGCAATGAAAACAATTTAGAGTATAATCCCGAGAATATAGTTGTTTCCTGCGGGGCTAAACATTCGTTATATAATATTTTCCAGATTTTATGCGATCCCGGCGACGAAGTTCTGATAATAAGTCCTTACTGGCTCAGTTATCCGGAAATGGTGAGATTAGCCGGCGGGATCCCACGTTTTTTAATAACATCCCGGGAAAATGGATATAAGGCCGGGCCGGAAGACATACAGGAGGCGTTGACGGACAGGACAAAGGCTGTTATTTTGAACAGCCCGTCCAATCCCGCCGGAGTGGTGTATGAGAAAAACGAGTTGGAAGCTATTGCCAAAGTATGTGTTGAGCGAGGCATAAAGATCATAAGTGATGAGATCTACGAGAAGATCATTTTTGACGGAAAAAAACATATTTCGATCGCTATCATATCTGACGAGGTAAAGAAATCTACAATAGTGGTTAATGGCGTTTCGAAGAGTTTTTCGATGACCGGATGGAGAATAGGGTATACGGCCGGGGGCAAAGATATTATAAAAAAGATCCAAACGCTGCAGAGCCATTCGACTTCTAATCCGTGTTCGATAAGTCAAAAAGCGGCCGAATGCGCTTTATTGACAGATATGGACGCTATTTTGGAAGCGAACAGAAAGGAATTCGAGAAGCGCCGGGATCTTTTAATGAAACTTTTGGATGGAGAAGCAAAAATAAAGCCGTTTAAACCGGAAGGAGCGTTTTACCTTTTTTGTGATATTTCCGCAACGGGAATGGATTCGATGACTTTTTCGGAAAAACTTCTTGCGGAACGGCAAGTAGCGGTTATTCCTGGCGGGCCATTCGGGGAAGGTAATTCAGTGCGTATAAGTTTCGCGACAAGCGAGAAAGTAATAGAGGAAGGAATAAAGCGTATCAAGGATTGGGTGAAGTAGTGAACAAGTGAATCGTAGGGGCGAAAAATATTTCGCCCTAAAAAGTGAATGGGTTCAAGGAAAAGCTGAAAACCGAAAACCGAAAACTGAAAACTGAAAACCTGAGAACTGAAAGCTATATTTTGGATCCTAACAGGGAGAAACATGAGACAAACAATAGTCGAGAAAATATTTTCGGAACATTCCGGAAAACGGGCAAAAGCCGGAGACATTGTTATAGCTGAGGTGGACTTTTGTCTCGGACAAGACGGGACAAGCGGGTTGATCATAGACAGTTTTCGCAGGATGAATGTAAGCGGGGTGGCTTCCCGGGAAAAATTCTGTATGGTGATAGACCATTCCTCGCCGAGTCCGAATATCGGGGTGTCTGACATCCACTGTAAAATGAGGAACTTCGCCAGAGAATACGGTCTCAAGTTGTTCGATATCGGATGCGGTGTATGCCATCAGGTAGTTCTCGAAGAGGGTTTTGTGACTAGCGGCAATCTTGTTATTGGCGCGGATTCGCACACCTGTACCTACGGAGCGCTTAATGCTTTTTCCTCGGGTGTCGGGTCGACCGATCTCGCCATAACGCTTACCAGCGGAAAGAACTGGTTTCGCGTGCCGGAGACCATAAAGATCATCTGTTCCGGAGAATTGTCCAAAGGGGTTTATTCCAAAGATGTAGTGCTTCACATAGCAGGGGATATCGGCGCCGACGGCGCGACTTACAAAGCCCTGGAGCTTGAAGGGGATCTGGTAAACGGATTCAGTATGGACGGCCGGTTTACGATATGCAATATGGCTGTTGAAATGGGCGCGAAGTGCGGGATCATGCGCGCCGACAAGAAAACTCTGGCATGGCTGAAAAAGCATAATGCCGCGGAACCCGTACCTGTCGAGGCGGACGAAGACGCGCGGTATACCGGGATATACGAGTATGATTTCACCGAGTTATCGCCGAAAGTGGCGAAACCGCATACGGTCGATAACGTATGCGATGTGGAAGAGGTTTTGGAGACACACATGGACGAGGTGTATATAGGAACATGTACGAATGGAAGGTTTGAGGATCTTGAGATCGCCGCCCGAATATTGAAGGGACAGAAAATAGCTTCCGGAATGAAATTGATCATAACCCCGGCTTCGCGGTCTATTTACCTTGAGGCGGCAAAGAAAGGGCTGATCGATATTTTCATTGACGCGGGAGCAGTTGTGAATAATCCGGGCTGCGGACCCTGTGTAGGCACTCACCAGGGTGTACTTGCCGATGGAGAGAACGCGTTTTCAACGGCGAACAGGAATTTTAAGGGACGTATGGGAAATCCAAACGGCAACATTTATCTCGGGAGTCCGGCGACGGCCGCGGCCACTGCTCTTGCCGGCGCGATCGCTGATCCGAGAGAATATCGCCGCAAATTGTAATGTCTGGAGGAGGATCGATTGTGGCGAATTATGCGCATAGGTTAAAGCTGACGGATGATATTAACACCGATTATATTATTTCCGGCAGGTACAAGTTCCAGATCCAGGATGAGAAAGAACTGGCGAAGTATATTTTTTCCGATCTTGAGCCCGGGTTTTATGAGAAGATCAAACCCGGTGATTTTCTGGTTGCCGGTGAAAATTTCGGATGCGGTTCATCACGGGAACAGGCTCCAGTAGCGCTGAAGGCGAGCGGGTTAAAAGCCGTGATAGCTAAAAGCTATGCCAGAATATTTTACCGGAACGCGTTCAATGTCGGGCTTTGTCTTGTGGAATGCGAGACCAGGTTTATTGATGATATGGATGAGTTGGAACTTGATCTGGAAGCCAGCCTGGTAAAGAATTTGACAAGAGGCATAAACATTGACATAAAGCCGATTCCCGGGATCATGGAAGAATTCCTGAAGATGGGCGGCGTAGTGGAATATTTTGAAGCTAAAGGAGGGCTGGAGATATAGCGCCCGCTTTTCGGGAGGTAAATCGTCAGTAAAGTACATTTTATTGCAATTTACATTGAATAATTCAGGCGTGATTTACTGAATACTTACCGCGGGAGGGCCGCAAGCAGCATGGATGTTGTAGACCTTGGATTAACGGCATACGAAGACGCACTTTCAACCCAGCTTGAATTGTTGAACAGAAGGATCAAGGGAAATATCCCTGACACGCTTATTGTGACGGAACATCTTCCGGTTGTGACACTCGGGAGGACAGCGGAAAATAGCGCGATAGACAGGGCGTATTTTGAAAATGAAAATATTCCCGTTGTTATGACCAATAGGGGCGGAAATAATACGTTCCATTCTCCGGGCCAGGTGATCTTGTACCCGATCATGGATCTTCGAGGGATAAAAAAGGACGTCAGTTTTTACATAGATTTCCTGGAAGAGACCGTGGCAAATAGTCTTCGCGTTTTGAATGTTGCCGCAAAGAGGAATAGCCCCAGGCGCGGGGTTTGGGTCGGTGAAAAAAAGATCGCTTTTTTTGGTGTAGCGTTTAAAAGATGGGTGACCTTTCACGGAGTGAGCGTGAACGTAAATAATGATATCGGGCCTTTTTCGCGTATGGCGCCTTGCGGTGAGGCGGATATAAAGGTCACATCGGTGAAAAAAATAACCGGCCATATGATGAATATGACGGAGATCAAGGAAATATTCACACGACAATTTATAAAAGATCTGGAGGCGGTATCATGCAGGTGCGATTGCCGGAGTTTTCCGAAAATGACAACGAAGTTATGCTGACCATGTGGCATGTTCCGGAATCCAGCCGCGTAACCGAAGGTGAAGATCTTCTTGAGATCGCCACGGACAAAGCCACATTTGATATATCCGCGCCGTGTAGCGGCGTGTTGGTGAAGATCATAAAAAAAGAGGGTGAAAAAGCGGCGGCCGGTGATCTGGTCGCTGAAATACAGGAGGATGACTGGAATGGAAGAATCAAATAGGATGAAGAGGTTGTCCCGGTATCTTTTCAGCATCATTGATGATATGAAAAAAGAAGCCAGAAAAAACGGCTTGGATATTATTGATCTCGGGATGGGCAACCCGGATAAACCTGCTCCGCAGCATGTGGTGGATGAGCTTTGCGATCGGGCGCGCATGCCTAATAATCATGGTTATTCACGGTCTATCGACAAGGTGGAATGTGACCTCCGGCAGGCGATAGCCGAATGGTATCGCAAGAAGTTTGACGTAAAACTCGACCCGGATACAGAAATTGTCCCGCTTATAGGTTCTAAAGAAGGGATCGCGCACTTGTCTCTGGCGTTTCTCAATAACGATGACGTCGCTTTAGTCCCGAACCCGGCATATCCGGTCCATTTTAACGGTGTTCTCATAGCGGGGGGGATCCTGCATAATCTTCCGCTTAAAGAAGAGAACGGTTTTTTGCCTGTCCTTGAAGATATACCGGAGAAAATGTTAAAGAAATCCAAGCTTATGTTCTTAAGCTATCCGCATAATCCGACAGCCGCCATAGCGCCGCCCGCGTTCATGAAAAAAGCCGTTGAATTTGCCCGAAAACACAGGATCATTCTCGCTAATGATCTTACTTACTCTGACATTGTATTTGATGGGCATAAGATCCCCAGCATTTTAAGCATTCCGGGGGCGCGGGAAGTGGCGATAGAATTTCATACTTTGAGTAAATCCTATAATATGGCAGGGTGGAGGATAGGATTTGTCGTTGGCAATGCGGATATTTTAAGATCTTTGTCAAAGCTCAAAGGATATATTGATTTTGGTTTATTTAAGCCCATTCAGTATGCCGCTATTAAAGCGCTTAGCGGTCCCCAGGGGTGTGTGAAGCAGCAGGTCGCTTTGTATAAACGAAGGCGTGACGTTTTGGTGGACGCGCTTAAAAAAATAGGGTGGGATGTTCCCAAACCCAAAGCTACTTTCTATATATGGGCGCGCATACCGGATAAATATAGCGCGTTAACCTCTATGGAGTTCGTTTCTCTGCTTATTAAGGAAGCGGGTGTTGCTATTGCCCCGGGTACCGGCTTCGGAGAATACGGCGAAGGATATGTCCGGTTCGCTCTTGTGGAAGAGGAAGACAGGCTTATAGAGGCCGCCAAAAGGATCAAAAAAGTTCTTGAGATGGAAGCATGAGCAAAAGGGCGCTAATCTTTTACATATCAAGATTTTCCGGGCATTATCACGCGGCGAAGGCGATAGAGAAAGCGTTGCATGATCTTGATCCGGGGATTGAGACCAGGCTGGTGAGCGCTTTCAACTACACAAACCCCGTGCTGGGTAAAATAATAACCAAAACATATCTCGGGGTGATAAAGAAAAAACCGCGTTTCTGGGGTGACATATACGACAACCCGGAGGTGCTTGAAAGAGTCAAAAAGGTCAGGCAGATCTTTTACAATCAAAATATGCCTAAGATCGAAAAGCTCATAAGATCTTACGCGCCGGACATAGTATATTGCACACAGGCCTATCCATGCGGCATGATAGCCGACTACAAGAAGGCGTGTAAAAGCGATATCCCGTTGGTGGGGGTTCTGACCGATCACGCCCCTCATTCTTATTGGTTGTTTGATGAAGTGGATTTTTATGTCGCCCCTTCGGTGGATTCCGCGGATATCCTTATATCCAAAGGTGTGCCAGGGGAGAAGCTAAGGGTCTATGGCATTCCGATAGACGGTAAATTTGAGAAGAAATGGGACACCGAAGACGCGCGGAGAAAACATGGCCTCATCGGCAGTCGGCCGACGGTGCTTATTATGGGCGGTACGCAGGGGCTGGGAGCGATCGAAAATGCCGTGGATATGCTTGTTTCCGACAGCGTTCATAATTACCAGTTATTGGTCGTGACCGGTAAGAATAGACGTCTTTATCGAAAATTGCGGAGGAAATATAGACATCTGCAGGATAGTCCGGTCAAACTTTTTTCATATGTCGAAAATATTGAAGAATTAATGGATGTCGCGGACATAGTTGTGACAAAGGCGGGAGGCATAACGACGGCCGAGGCTTTGGCAAAAAAACTGCCTCTCTTAATAATAGATCCGATCCCGGGACAGGAGCGTAAGAATGCGGATTATCTCGTGAAACAGGGAGCTGCGCTGGAATTGGCGGATATTAGCGAGATATCCAAAACAATGAGCGAATTATTCTCATCGAGAGACCGTTTGGACAAGATGAAAGAAAGCGCCGGCCGGTTGTCAAAACCCGATAGCGCTTTGAAAATAGCGCGTCTTATTACGGAGCGGAGCTGATGCTGTTTTTTCTTTATCGCGCCGGTATTTTTTTAACGGAAATATTGCCGATGAAGGCATGTTACGGCATAGCTGAAGCGTTGGCCAGGGCCTACTACTTCATGTTCTCAAAAAAAGACAAGATCGCTCTTAGCGAAAACCTGCGTATGGTCATCGGAAGGGACATCGATGCGAAGGAGTTGGACGCGCAAGTTTTGAAGGTATTTATTAATTTCGCGAAACATCTTGTTGATTTTTTTAAATTCCAAAAATTAACTGAAGAACAAATGAGAGGGTGCGTCGAGATCAAGGGCAGGCACTATCTTGACGAAGCCCGATCGCGTGGGAAAGGCGTTATATTACTTGCCGCTCATCTTGGCAGCTGGGAGCTCGGCGGCGCGGCGGTTGCCGCGCTCGGGTATCCTGTTAACGCGATAGTTCTTGAACACAAGGATAAACGTATAAATGATTATTTTGTCGGACAAAGGTCAAAGAATAATGTCAGAGGGATACCCATTGGGATGCAAGTGAAACAATGTTTCAGGGTTCTTAAGTCCGGAGAAATGCTCGCGATCGTCGCGGATAAGGATTACAGCGGGAGCAATGAATGGGTAGAATTTTTTGGAGAGAAAACTTATATGCCGAAAGGGGCAGCTGTGATAGGCCTTAAAACCGGAGCGCCCATTATAATAACTTCTATGATACGAAAAAAAGATGACACATTCTGTTTGCGGTTCGAAAAACAGATCCCATGCGAAGGAACGGGTAATCGCGACAACGACGTGAGGAAGATCATGAGAAGGTATCTCGAGAGAATTGAAACGCACATAAAAGAGTATCCTGATCAATGGTACGCATTCGAGAGATTATGGAAGCGCAAGCGAATAACACAATAGTAGTGATCCCTTCACATAATGAGGCGATGACCATAGGCAGCATCGTACGTGATGTTACCGCTATGGGATTCAGCGTTTTGGTCATTGATGACGGATCCCTCGACAATACCCGCGGTGAAGCTCTTGATAACGGCGCTATGGTTATCCGCAACAGGGAAAATCTCGGAAAGGGCGGATCGATCAGAAAAGGCATTTGTCACGTTCTTGAGAAAATGAATTATCAATGGATGCTTCTGATGGATGGTGACGGACAACACCATCCGGAGGATATACCGTTCTTTCTGGAAGAGGCGCGCAGGGACAAGGCGGATATCGTTATTGGTAACCGCATGATGCAGACAAAAGCAATGCCGTCGATAAGATGCTGGACCAATAGGTTCACTTCCTGGGTAACATCCGGTATTTGCGGACAGATGATCCCCGATTCGCAGTGCGGATACAGGCTTATCAGGGCCAGAATGCTGCAGGGGCTTAAGTTAGCTTCGGATAATTACGATATCGAATCGGAAATGCTCATTGAGGCCTCAAGAGCCGGGCTAAAGATAACATCCATACCGGTTCAAACGATATACGGGAATGAGAGTTCAGAGATACATCCGGTACACGATACCATCAGGTTTTTCGGTTTGGTTTTTAGAAATATATTTCGAAAGTAATAACGTAAAGGGACTGATATGCTTGATCAGATAACAAATTCGCTCGTATCTTTCAATAAAGAGGCGGCGGTAATAGCGCTTGGCGCGCTTCCTGTATCTGAATTGAGAGGCGCTATCCCGCTGGCGATGGCAATGGGCTTTTCACCTCTAAAAGCGTACATTCTGGCTTTTACAGGAAACATTTTGCCGGTTATTCCTTTGTTGTTCTTGTTGCAGCCGGTGGCCAGCAGGTTCAGACACATAAAATGGGTCGGGAAATTTTTTGACTGGCTTTATGAAAGGACACGAAAAAAAGCTTCTCTTGTTGAAAAGTTTGAAGTCGTTGGACTCATTTTATTTGTCGCGATACCGTTACCCATTACCGGCGCGTGGACAGGATGTGTTGCCGCGACGTTATTCAAGATAAGGTTTCGCTACGCTTTTCCCGCCATTCTGGCGGGGATCGTGATCGCCGGGCTTATTGTTTTGGGGCTAAGTATAGCCGGCAAGGGGATGCTGTCAGGAAACTATTGATCCAGGGCTCAAAGTGTACACTATTGTGCGTTCCCGAGATCCGGGCTTGAAACATACTGATTGTAATGCTATACTTTCGACCAGGGAGGTAAAACTATGATAGCGTATATTCTGATAATCTGCTGTTTTTTATTGAGACTGGTTCCGCACGCGCCGAACATGGTGCCGGTAGCGGCAATAGCTATTTTTGCCGGTGCTTATTTGGACAAACGCCTCGCTCCATGGTTGCCGCTCGCGATAATGGTGCTAAGTGACCTGATCGTCGGGATGCATCGGACGGTCTTTTTTACCTGGGGCGCGTTCCTGCTTATCGGGTTTATGGCGACATGGCTTAAGGATCACAGATCCTTTCGTAATGTTTTTGCGGCTTCCATCTTTTCGGCGGTCCTCTTTTTCGTGATATCGAATTTCGGGGCATGGCTTGTAATGGGAGAATATCCGCCGAACCTGGCCGGGTTCCTGACATGTTATGTCAGGGCGATCCCTTTTTTCAGGAACACGTTGGTCAGCAATGTAGCTTATACTTTTGCCCTGTTCGGTCTTTATGAATTGGCGAAGAGGTTGTTGGAAGGATCCAGGTTTCGCGCGGTCCTTCTCGTGAAATAAGTTTGATGGTTTTTAGGTAGTTGTACGTATATCGCGTATACAGGTGAAGAGCGCTCTTAATAGGGAAGTCGGTGAGAATCCGACACGGTCCCGCCGCTGTGATCCCGCCCTTTTCCGTTCGGGAAAAGGAGAATTTTTTTAGCGATAGATCCACTGTCCGAGTGATTAGGATGGGAAGGGAGCTAAAAAAAGCGGGGAAGTCAGAAGACCTGCCTGTTCTATAAAAGATGTCTAGGGCCCGAGGAGGCCTATGTGGACGTTATAGATGGGGTTTAAAAACGGAAGCCCCCTTGTCCGTATGGATGAGGGGGCTTTTTCTTTTTAGTAGTGTAAAGACCGCTGCGAAATGACATTTAACGGCGTCATCGCGGAGCAAGCGGAGCGACAAAGCGATCTCGAAAGGGTTCTGCAAAATGACGATTGACAGCGTCATTGCGAGGAGCGAACGGAGTGAGTGACGAAGCAATCTCAATAAATATAACAGGTTACAGAGATTGCTTCAGTCGCTGCGCTCCCTCGCAATGACGGGACGAGCCATTTTGCAGAACTCTGCGATCTCGAAAAAAAGGAGGAGTTATGTTTGGAAAAGTATTTGTAGTTTTATTGATTGGACTATTTACAGTGACACACATAGTAATGGCCGAAGATAACACTGCTGATTCCAGTGTGGATTTGGGTCAGATAGTGGTAACACCGTTGGGATTTGAGGAGGATGAAGTAAATTATCCCGGATATGTAAGTGTAATGACTAGGGCCGACATTGAACGATCCAACGCGGATTATGTTTATGATCTTTTGCGGAAAGAGCCGGGAATTTTTGTGAGAGATCTGACGGGAAGTGGTAAGGAAGTTTCTGTAGATATGCGCGGTTTTGGGGAGACTGCTTCAAGTAACGTTCTGATTCTCATGGATGGAAGATGTGTGAATGAAATAGATATGTCAAATACAGACTGGGCGCAAATCCCCATAGAGTATGTCGAAAGAGTGGAAGTATTACGGGGTGGTGGCAGTGTTCTGTACGGAGACAATGCTGTTGCGGGTGTCATTAATATAATCACACGCAAAGGCAAGGGAAAGTCGACCATTAAACTGGGGTATGAGGGTGGAGACTACAGGTATAATAATTACAACGTAGCCGCACAGGGTGAACATGACTTCGCGAAATATAGCGTATTTTTCAAACATAACAAGACAGATGGTTATCGGGTTAATGGGGACTATGATGGTTATGATTTTGATGGAAATATCACCATGACTCCTACCGACTATTTTAGTGTGAATATCGCGACCGGTTACCATAAGGACTGGTACGGTTTGCCGGGCGGGCTGACAGCCGCGGAGATATCGCAGGTCGGTAGACGTGGATCGACCAATCCCAGAGATAGGTCGAAAACAGAAAATACTTATGTAAAGATCACCCCCAAGACAGAGTTCAATCTCGCGGGCGCTGACAACTCTCTTGATATTGATTTCTGGATGAGTAAACGACGTGTGGATACAGATTGGGTTTCTATGGGTTCGCAATATTGGTCGCAAATAGATACCATCGCGGGAACGGTAAGATATATCAATCAGCTGGATCTTGAGTCGATTGATAATAGATTTATTGCCGGCATGGATCTTCTCCAAGCTGAGAATAAGATAAATTCAACCACTCCATATCAGTCTAAGGTCACGAAGAAGACACTTGGTATTTATGTGAGCGATGTTCTTACTGTTCATGAAGGATTCATTATAACTGGCGGGATTCGGCAGGAGTGGAGCAAGTATAATTTTCACAACGTGTTAACAGGCAGAAATCAGAGCAAGTCTCCGTCCCAGGACGCATATGATCTTGGAATTGAGTATAAATACAGGGAGGCGGGAGGTGTCTATGCCAGATGCTCCAGAAGTTTTCGTTTTCCCAAGACGGATGAATTTTATAGTGTATTTGCTGGTACAATCGATACTGATTTGAAACAGCAGGTCGCGGATACTGTTGAGCTTGGGATAAAAGATTATGGGTGTAAATATCTGCAGGGGAATGTAAACTTCTTTTTCATGGAAGTTGATAATGAGATATATTATGATCCGGTTACCTTTAGTAACGATAATTACGACGAAATACATCGGGAAGGGTTAGAGATAGCGGTAAGATCCGATATCCATGAAATGTTGGATCTGTTTTTCGGCTATACCTGGACTAATGCCTATTTCACTAAGGGGAGTTATGCCAGCAATAAGGTTCCGATGGTTCCGGAAAACAAGATAAGTTTCCATATTGCTTTTATTCCCTTTGAATGGCTGGAATTCAATTTCGAATCAGATTATGTGGGAAAACAGCGTGCTATTTCAGATCAGGCGGCAGGTGCACCTTTACTTAAAGGGTATTTTGTTTCTAATGGGAAGGTGACAGCAAAATACAAAGGATGGAAAGTCTTTTTTGGGGTTAATAATATTTTTGACGAAACATATTCGGAATACGCTTCTTGGGCCTCTTGGCAATCAGCCAATGACTATTTCCCGGCGCCGGAGAGAAATTATATATTTGGAGCATCGGTAGTGTTTTAGGGGATAGGCTTATGATGTGTGACCAGGCTGTGTCATAATGCAATTATTGGGTTAAACTGTGTAATTATATGACACAGCCTGGACGTGCATGGTGTATCAGTATGGGCATTTTGAGCATACACTACAGGCGAAATGCGGTATAATTATTTCTGACTATTATGTTTGATCCTATTTTTAAATTAGCCCTGACCGTTTCGATAGCCGCGCATATCGCGGTTGTAGCGCCTATGCATTTTTTTCGAGTTCGTGAAGAAAAAACGCAAGAGGCTGTACAGGTAAACTATATCATCATAGAAAAGCCGCAGTTGTCTTCTGAAAAAGAGACATACAAAAAAGCGATTGAGCCGATCGCGGAAGAGGCAGCGGAAGATAGAGAGACAAAAGAGCAGAATGCGGTATCAACGGGGCTAAAAGTTGATAGAGAGACATTCGATCAGACCAAAGCGCGAAAAAGGTATGAGGCGAAAGACAAGGAGAGGGGAGAGGCTCTTCTTGAATATTGCAATCTCATACGTGAAAAAATAAGGGCAAAACTGCACTTTTTCAGATACGCGGATGAAGAAGGGGATGTGGAGATAATATTCACTATTTCACCCGATGGCCGGCTTCTTGGAATAGACAAGAATGTTGCCGGCGCCGCGGCCCGCCTGAGACAGAAAGCGATCCGTGGAATAATATCGGCCTCTCCGTTCCCGGCGTTCCCGCCGGAACTGGGGCCGGCGCCAGTGACGTTCTCCCTTGATATTAAATTCGCGATGGAGTAAAAAAGTAATCGGTGAGTGAAGCAATAATTCAGCTCTGAAAAATATATTCATAATCCTAAAATCGATCCTCGGTTACTGCTACCGAATATCTCCAAAAAGCAAGCACACCCCCGTTCACTCACCGATTACCTTTGACCCTTTTTTTAGCTGAAGGCTGATGGCTGATGGCTGAAAGCCCCGGTGGCCTTGACAACCGCGCGGGCGCGTGTTAAACTTTACTAATTAAATAGTTTAGTTTTTGAAATATTTTGTTTTCTTAATATTTAATAAGCAAAGGAAAAAAAATGGCTAATTCAGTTAAATTCGATTTCGGGTCGGAAATGGCCGGGATACTTCCGTTGTTGCTCAGAGAGGTTGTCAGAAAACAGGATATGATAAAGCTTGGAAAGGAGCTTTCGCATGACCATGTGGCGATAATCGATCTTTTGACCGAAAAGGGCTCCTCGAGGATGAGCCGGATAGCGGCGGCGTTAAATCTAACCATGGGAGCGGTTACCGGCATAATCGACAAGATGGTGGCAAACGGCCTGGTAAAAAGAGAGAGGCCCGGCAGTGACCGGAGGGTCGTAAAGGTGACATTGCTAAAAAAAGGGCAAGAGGCGGCGAGGCGTATCAACAAAATGCGCCGGGAACTAACAAATGAGTTATACGCGTCTCTCAGTGAAAAGGAAAAACGAACTTACGTGACGCTATTAAAAAAGGTGTATACCGATATAGGGCAACGACAATGAGATGTTATCGACATATAAAACACACTACCCTGCTATTATGTTTTTTCTATGTGATGTTGGTGTGCGGCGCGGGCGGCGCCGAAACGGAGAAAACGGGACCGGTTGATATGTCTTTTTCCGGGACGATGCCGCTTAACGATTGTGTGGTATTTGCCGTAGCGAATAGTTTTGAAGTGAAACTTGCCAAACTTGACCTTTATATAGCGGAGACAGGCTTGATGTATTCCGAAGCCGCCTTTGACACCTTTTTATCCGGTGGGTACAGTTATTCCGAGGATAGAAGGAAAAGGATATCTTCGGCGTTATCGAGGTATGACTATATAGGTTCGTATCATGCCGCTATGGAGAAGACATTGCCGACGGGAACTGATGTCAGTATCAAATTTGAAGACCGCAGGGCGCGGCTAGAGACCGATTACGCGGGAATAGGGTTTTATCATGTTCCCGAACTTACTTTTAATGTCGAACAACCTGTCGGGAAGAATGCTTTTGGATTCATTAATAGAAGCGGGATCACCCTGACCGCTCTTGCCATCGAGAACGCCGGGCTCAGCGAACAGGATAGGATCGAAGCGCTTATCGCGAAAGTTGAAAAGGCATATTGGAACGCGGTTTTTCAGAAAAGGGCCCTTGAGATATATGAAAACATTCTTGGTAAAGCGAAAAAACTTCATGACGTTAACGAAAAAAATTATGATATAGGTATCATGGAGAAAGTGGATTTTGTGGCTTCCCGCGCGAACTTGTCCAAACGTGAGGCGGAAGTTATTGTGGCCGGCAATAGATATCGGCGCGCCGAAGAAAATTTAAAACTTGTCATGAATATGGATGAAGACCTGCGCGTGACCCCGCGGGGAAAATTAAAACTTGAACATTTGAAAGAGGACCTTGCGGATTGTCTTAAAATATCTTTTGGAAACAGGCGTGATTACAAGATAGCCAAAAGGGACATCGAGATAACAGGGCTGAATGTAAAGGTGAAGTCTAATTCGAGATGGCCCGAGATCGATTTTGTGGCTACCGCCGCGTTGAACGGGCTTGACGCGGACATACAGAAAGCCGCCAGGGAAATCCCTGGAGCGGATAATCCCTATTATTACGTGGGTGTGGAGTTTGAGATACCGATTGAAAACAAGGAAGCCGAGAGTGAATATCTCGCGGCAAAGCTCGAAAAACAGAAGGCTTTAATTGAAATAAAAGATGTAGAGAGGACTATCATAACGGAAGTGGGCAATTCTTTCCGGGATGTCCTGACATTTGAGTCCGGTCTGAAATACATAAGGGACGCGGTAGTTTTTCAATCCGAGAAACTTGCTGAAGAAGAAAAGCGTTTTAATTACGGAAGGTCAACCACCAAAAACATTATAGATTACCAGCAGGACCTTTTGCGAACGGAACTGGAGGAAGCGCAATATCTTCTCGATCATAGTGTGGCAAGGGTCGACCTGGAAAGAGATATGAACGTAATTCTCGCTAAATACAAGGACGAGCTATGAGTTTGCCGAAATTCAGTGTTAACCAGTCTTTGTTCGTAAATTTGATCTCTGTGATCATCATAATAATCGGTGTAGTGGTTCTTTTTGGGATGAACCGGGAGGTTTTTCCTAACGTAAATTTTGATATGGTTAGTGTTACTACGGTATATCCGGGCGCGAACCCCATTGATGTTGAAAAGTTAATAACGGTGCCCATAGAGAAAGAGCTGAAGGAAGTTGACGGCATAAAGGAAATAAACTCATCTTCCGCGGGCGGCACAT
The DNA here is from genome assembly GCA_018813285.1 of Candidatus Omnitrophota bacterium. Taxonomy (GTDB): domain Bacteria; phylum Omnitrophota; class Gorgyraeia; order Tantalellales; family Tantalellaceae; genus JAHJBY01. Next base: position 10,352 of record JAHJBY010000083.1, on the reverse strand, counting down.
CAATCATAATCCTGAAAATAGATCCCGATGAGACTAATAAGCCGAAAATCATAAGGGATATCGAGAGCGCGGTAGATAGAGTTCAGGGGCTGCCCGGAGAGATCTATGAGGATCCTGTAGTTACCGAAATATCGACTAAACAATTTGCCATAATAGAAGTATCACTTACCGGAGATATGAGTGAGAAGAAACTGCAGTATTACGCGGATGCCCTTCAAGATGAAATTGAAGACGTCGCCGGGGTGGCGCGCGCTAAAAAATCCGGTTACAGAGACAGGGAAATACAGGTTAATGTATTGCCCGAAAAACTGAGGGAATATTATGTGTCTATGGATGAGGTCGAGGAAGCGTTAGCTTCCCGCAACATAAGTGTACCTGCGGGAGAGATCAAAGCGGATATGGTTGAGTATAGCATAAGGACAACAGGAGAGTTTACGACAGTTGAGGAGATCGGGAATGTGATCATCCGGGCGAATGATTCAGGCAACTGGCTCAGGGTCAAGGATATCGCCATAGTGAAAGACACATTCAAGGACGAGGATATAATTTACAAGACCTGGGGCGCGCGTTCGATCAATCTTGTGATCCTTAAAAAGGAATCCGGTGATGCCTTAAGCATGGTTGACGAAGTTAAACAGAGATGTTGCGAATTCAAGAAAAATTGCCCGGATGACCTGAAAATAGCGTATGTAAATGATTATTCATTTTTCGCTCGAAGAAGATTAAATGTATTGAGGAATAACGGTTGGTTCAGTTTAGTGCTGATCATTTTGTCCATGATGCTTTTTCTGCAGCGTCGTGTAGCAATAATGGCGATAATCGGGATCCCTATAGCATTTTTTACGACATTCATTGTCATGAGCATGTTGGGCATTACGATCAATATGATCAGTATGTTCGGTCTCATTATCGTGTTAGGTATGCTGGTGGATGACGGGATCATTGTGGCGGAAAATGTGTATAGACATATTGAAGACGGCCTTCAGCCACGGGAAGCCGCTGTAAAGGGTACCGAAGAGGTCATGGGAGCCGTGACCACGGCCGTTTTAACGACAGTGGCGGCCTTTGCTCCGCTGCTTTTCATGTCCGGGATCATAGGCCAGTTCATAAGGGATATCCCCTTTGTATTGATAGTAGCCCTTTCGGCTTCGCTGGCGGAAGCGCTTATTATACTGCCGAGTCATCTGGCTGATTTTGTTAAGATAAAGTGCAAAGCCGACGGTACTCCTGCCAGGGCGTCAAGAGATATGCCATGGTTCAAGGCCCTGGTCAAGGGATATACGGTGGTAGTGCGCGCCGCGGTCCGGAGAAAATACAGGGTTTTTGCCGGACTTGTGTTGGTTTTATTGCTTTGCGGGTTTTTAGCGACTAATGTGGTGAAGTTTGTTTTGTTTCCAAGCGCCGGAATAAATTATTTTTTCATAAGGGGAGAAGCTCCTATTGGGACCCCTTTGGATAAGACCAATGAACTGATAGCGCCTTATGAGGCCGCTGTGTTAGAGCTCGCGCCGGAAGAACTTGAGTCCTTTGTGACTTCTGTGGGAAATATCGCCGAAGATCGTCATGATCCCTTTGCGGGCGCGGCAAGTAACTTTGTGCAGATAACGGTTTATCTTACCCCGGAACAGGATAGGAAAAGGGGTGTTGAAGAAATAATATCAGCTCTTCGCGAAAAGACTAAAGATGTGAAGGGTTTTACCGACGTCAGATTTGATACGCCTGAGGCCGGTCCGCCTGTCGGCAAACCGGTGGCAGCGAAGATAAGAGGTGAGAAATTTGAAACACTTGATGAAATAGCAAAAGAGTACATGGATTACATGAACACCATTGATGGTACAAAGGATGTTACATGGGACCATAAACCCGGCAAAGAAGAGATCCGTGTAGCGGTCGATCATGATATGGCTACGCGGGCGGGGCTTACAATAGGGCAGATAGCAAAAACTGTCAGAGGTGTTTTCGAAGGCAATATCGCGACAAAAATAAAACCTGTCAAAGCGGAAGAAGAAACGGATGTTACGGTTATGTTCCCCAGGGATAGATCGGGGGACATATCCGTATTTGACAACATTCTTATCAGGAACAAATACGGTAATTTGATAGCATTGGGAAAATGCGCGAAAATAGAAAAGGTGCCGGGGGCGACCACGATCCATCACCTGGACGGTAAGCGGGTTGTCACTGCTTCTTCAAATTTAGATACGGAAAAAATAACCTCTATGGAGATCAACGGGATGCTTGCGAAAAAATTCAAGGACATCTCAAAAAAATATCTGGAATATTCCGTAAAATATGGCGGTGAGCAGGAAGAGTCGATGGATTCACTAACGAGCCTTTTGAAAGCTTTCCTGTATGCTTTCTTGATCATATATCTGATCCTCGCATCGTTCTTTAGATCACTTGTTCAGCCACTAATAGTCATGCTCGCTATCCCATTTGGGCTCATAGGAGTGATCCTGGCATTTCTCGCGCACGGGGTCCCATTTTCATTCCTCGCGATACTGGGAATAGTGGGGCTGAATGGTATAGTTGTTAACGATTCGATAGTGTTCGTAAGTTTTATAAACACATTACGCGCCTCCGGTATGGACCGGCGCGATTCGATCATACGCGCCGGTCAGATGAGACTCCGGCCGGTGCTTCTTACTACTATTACGACGTGCGGGGGATTATCGACAGTGGCCTATGGGATCGGCGGAAAGGACCCGTTCCTTGTCCCCATGGCGCTTGCGATCTGTTGGGGCATAGCTTTCGCGACAGTTCTGACCCTGATCGTTATACCGTGCATATACTCAATCGTGGATGATCTGACGCTTAAAATTACGCATCATTCCAGCATGATTAACATGGTCAAGGTTAAGAATGGAAACTCGTGAATCGCAGGGGCGAAAAATAGTTCGCCCTAAAAGCTGAAAAGGGGGCTCTTATCCGTTACGCAAGATCTATTATTGCCTTCATCTTTCTCGCCTCCGGGCCGCTTTTTCTAGACGCCGGAGAAATTCGATCCGGATCTCATGAAGCCGTTCTTGATAACGGATGCGTGGTCGTGGCGAAATATATTCCGGATTCCCCGGCAGTCACCATCGATATCCGTGTTCTTTCGGGTCTTTCCAATGAGGGGCAGTATGCCGCCTCGGGCGTGTCGCATTTTCTGGAACATCTGCTTTTTAAAGGCACAAATGAAATGACTTCCGAAGAGATCTCTGATAAAACCAGAAAACTTGGAGGGATCATCAACGGTTTTACGGGGCTGGATTCCGCCGGATATTACATCACTGTTCCAAACGAAAATTTTGATGAAGCTTTATCTCTTATTACGGACATGGTGATGGATCCGGTTTTTTCTGATAAAGAAATGGAGACAGAACGTCAGGTGATCCTCAAGGAGATAAAATTGCACGAAGACGATCCCGAAAGGGATCTCTCGCGCCGATTGTTTTCTGAAGCCTACGGAGTGAACGTATATCGGTACCCTGTTATAGGATACGAGGAAAGATTTAAAAAATTAACACGAGACGACCTTCGCGCCTACCATGCCGGTGTATATGTCCCGGATAGGCTGGTAGTAGGTATTGCAGGCGGCATCCCGTCTGAAGAAGCCATTGAGTCCGCCCGCGCGGCGCTCAAGGGATATGAGCGCGGCAAGCGGTGGATAATACCCGAGGAACAAGAACCGCGACAGCTTGGCAGTCGCCTTATGCAAGTTCCGGCGGACGTGAATATCGGGTACATAGCCGTTGGATTTCATGGTGTGAGCCTGTTTTCTGACGATATGTATCCTATGGACGTCGCAAGCATATTGTTGGGTGGAGGAAGAGATTCAAGGCTGCATCAGTCGCTTGTCAGAGATAAAGAGCTGTTGTACGGGGTTTCCTGTTCGAATATAACGCCCAGGTATCCCGGGCTTTTTGTGATCGCAGGGCAGGGCGACCCCGACAAATTAAAAGCGGCCAGGGATGAAATTTTTGCCGTTATTAATGAATTAAAAACAGGCGGGATCAATGTCGGTGAAGTGGAACGCGCAAAGAGTATAGTTTCCGCGAATTATCTGCGGGCGCGGGAAGAGATCGACAGGGTGACATCCATTATGGCAAGTTCCCGTTTATTGACCGGGGATGCGGATTTTTACGAGAAGTATGTGGAAAAAATAAAAGAAACAGACGGGGAACAAGTCCTGCGAGCGGCAGAGCGCTATCTGGGAATAGATAATTCCACAACGGTCGAGCTTGTGCCGAAGAGCTTTGAGACCAGGGAAGAAGCACGGGATCCATATGCGATGCCTGCAGATGAAGAAAAAATGCATATTCTTCGAAATGGATTGAAGGTCGTCATAAAAAGACGCGCCAGGCTTCCCATTGTTTCGGCTACTATCGCGTTCTCCGGGGGGCTTCTTGCCGAGGACCGGGAAAATAATGGTATAGCCGGCCTTACTTCGTCACTTTTGCTTAAAGGCAGCAGAAGCCGCGATGAAAACGAGATAGTTCCCGTTTTTGAGCGGATGGGCGGGGATATCAGTGCTTTCAGCGGATGGAATTCTATGGGTGTCGCGATGGGGATATTGTCTGAAGATATAGACAAAGCTCTCGATGTTTTCTGCGATGTTGTTTTGGATCCCGCATTTTCTCCGGAGGAAATACGGAGGCTGAAGGAGAATATAACAGCGTCGATAAATGAACAAGACAAGGACATATTCGAAAAAGGTGTGTTAGGACTCCGAGAATTGCTTTATGGTGATCATCCGTACGCGATGAGGATCGACGGAACTGCCGAGACGCTGAATAGTATTACAAGAAAAGACATCCTGAAGTTTTACAAAGAACATTTCCTGCCGGATGGGGCGGTGCTGACAATCGTTGGGGACGTTGATCCGAAAACGCTTATCAAAAAGATCTCCGCGAAATTTAATGGTTGGAAAGGGAAAGAAGGGAAGCTCGCTCCTCGTGAGATAGGGCCTTTAGAAAGAGTCGAGAAGAAAGTTTTAGAAATGGATAAAAAACAGGCTTTGGTACTTGTCGGATTTCAGGGGGTAGACGCCGCGGATAGCCGGAAATACGTGCTATCAGTCGCCGGTTCCATGCTTTCAGGGGGAGGGGGAATATTGTTTCAGACGATCCGGGAGGATCAGGGGCTTGCCTATAATTGCGGTGCCGTGAATAGAGTAGCGGTTGACCCCGGGTATTTTATGTTCTATGCCGGTACGACGGAAGAAAATATACAAGACGTGGAGAGATCTATTTTTAAGGTCATAGAAAAGATCCGCGCGGGGGATATATCCGAGGGCGAGATCGCCTCGGCAAAGAACCGGTTGTTAACATCCTACGCGTCTTCCCTGGAGACAAACTCGTCGCTTGCGATGATCATGACGCTTGACGAGCTTTATGGCCTTGGATTTCAGAATTATAAAGAATACCCTGACAAGATAAGAGGTGTTACAAGGGAGGATATGATCAGTTGTGCGGGCGAGATCATGGATCCGGTAAACTGCGCGGTGGTGGTTGTTCATTCAGAGGAGGCCGGAAAGGAAAAATGAAGTATAGGAGACTTGGACACACTGACCTGGAAATATCTGTAGTAGCCCTTGGCACGTGGGTCTTCGGCGGAGATTGCTGGGGCGAAGTGGATGACGAGATATCGGTAAGCGTGGTGCATAAGGCGATCGATTCCGGCATCAACATGATAGATACGGCTCCGATCTATGGCAGCGGACGTTCCGAGAGCGTGATCGGACGAGCGATAAAAGGGAAGCGGCAAAATGTCGTTATCGCGACGAAATGCGGACTTAAGGGCGCGGGCGCTTCAATCAAGGTTGATCTCAGCGCCGGGTTTATTCGAAAAGACATTGAAGCTTCTCTTAAGAGGCTTGATGTCGAAACAATAGATCTGTATCAATGCCATTGGCCGGATGAAAAGACCCCTTTTGAAGAAACTTTCGGTGAGTTGCAAAAACTCATCAAAGAGGGGAAGATAAGATACATAGGAGTAAGCAATTTTGATAAGGATCTTTTAACCAAAGCATTGGGAATTGCCCCGGTTGTCAGCGACCAGATGCAGTATTCTTTGTTTGATAGGTCGATAGAAAAGGATCTAATGCCTGCTTGTTCCGAGAAAAACGTCTCCGTGCTTGCTTATGGGCCCTTGGGTGGAGGTATTTTAAGCGGAAAGTACAAAAAACCGCCACAAATCCCCAAAACGAGCGTTAAAAGTTTCTTTTATAAATTTTACCGGGAGCCATTCTGGAGCAAGGGGAAAGAACTGGTAGCTGTATTGGAAGAGATCGCCGCGGCGCGTGGAAAGGCGGTATCTGAGTGCGCTATCAACTGGGTCTTGAGCCATTCCGAGGTCGCTTCATGCATAGTCGGTTGCCGTACACCCGAACAAGTTAGAATGAATGCCCCGGACGCGGATTGGGAATTGAGCCCGGAAGAGTTAGGGCGCATACAGGAAAAGTATGAAAATATCTTCGGTTCATAGACCATAAAGAGATGTCATAGTCAAGCCATAAAAAAATATCGTTAACCCAAAAATCCGTAATATCTCAGTTATTCGCGGAACAACCATTGGTATAATCCTACCGGGCACGTTCGGTCCCCTCCAGCGGGGGACCTCGCTCTATGATTCGCTCGAAAATCATAACAAAGTTAGTTGTGTATAATTCGAGAGGAACGCAAAGAACAACTAACTTTATTATGATACCAAGCTTTCTCGCTCATCAAAGGCCCGTACGGATTATATCCAATGATTTTCTTAACAAGTCTTCATCTTTTTTTAGCTGAAGGCCGAAAGCTGACAGCTGATGGCTCTATTGCGTTTTGCTCATTGATGATCTTCCCGCTTCGTATGATTTCCGCGTAATATCGCGCTGAATCTTTGATCGCGCGTTTTTGCGTTTCATAATCAACTTCAACCAGGCCGAATCTTGGGGTATACCCTTCGGCCCATTCGAAATTGTCCAGCAGTGACCAGTGAAGGTAGCCGATCACGGGTATTTTTTCATCGATGGCACGCAGGAGTCGGGAAAGGTGCCCCTTGAGGTATTCCCGGCGCAAAGAGTCGTCGTATGTGCTCAGGCCGTTTTCCGCGATAATAATGGGGAGCTTATACCGGCTGAAGCTTTTTACTACTTCGTACAGGCCCTCCGGATATATCTCCCAGCCCATGGTGGTTCTTTTTCCGGCGCTTTTATGATGCAGTTGTGAGCATATGTAGCCGAAAGGATTTCGGAAGACGGGGTTTTTGTGGTGGACGAATTCACGGAAATAATAGTTGAGCCCTATGAAATCTAATGTATTTTTTGCCGGAAGTTTGTCGTATAAATAAGGGAAGAAGCCTGCGCGTCCGGTTATGGCCGAGCGTATGAAGGCATGGTTCTGGAAGTTGGCCCTTAAGAATGCCGCCATTCTGTCGAGAATGGAATACCGCGAGCAAGGGTGAAATGTGGCTACGGATTTCGCTATCCCTATTTTGGGAGCTTTAACCCCACGGCAATGGTTGGCAGTCTTTTTCATTGTTACGTATGCTGCGGCATGGGCCTTTAGCATATTTCCGGTTACGTAGAGCATGGACGCGAAACTTTTCTCACATGGCGGCCAATCTCCCTTGAAATATCCGATAAACGCGAGCACCATGGGCTCATTTATGGTTATCCAGTACTTAACGCGGTTACCAAGCTCCCTCGCGGCTTTTTCCGCGAACCGCTCGAAAGCGGGTATGATGTCAGCATTTTTCCACCCGCCTTTTTGGGCGAGCCACGATGGGAGTGTGAAGTGATTCAGGGAGACAACGGGTTCTATGCCGAGCCTGATCAGTTCATCGAGGACTTCCCTGTAGTGATCCCATGCCTTTTGATCCCATGAACCTTCAGCTCTTTCAAGACGGCTCCATTCCAGGCTGAAACGATGCGCGTTATGTCCGAGTTCTTTCGCGATGGCGAAGTCCTCCCGGAACTTGTTATAATGGTCACAAGCCGCGAGGGACGGGTCGGTATTACCTGCCTGTTCCCATTTCCACCAGTCGTTGTAAAAATTATTTCCTTCAACCTGATGTGATGAAGTCGACGCACCCCACATAAAATTATCCGGGAATTTGTTCACAACACAATTATACGCAATGGTCGGGTGAATGGCAAGGGTACATGGCGCATGGGTTTGAGTCCTCATATCGCTAATCATCAAAAAAGATTTGACAAAAAACGAAATAGAGTTTAGAATATGCGAAAAGGCGAGAGGCGAAATAGTCCACAGTCCGCAGTCGATAGTCCACAGATTGAAAGGATAGAGGCACGAGGATAGAGGCGAGGGGCAAGAAGGGCATACATAGCGCATGGGTCAAGGGTCAAGGGTCAAGGGTCAAGAAGTTAGAAGCAAGAGGCAAGCGGCAAGAGGCAAGAGGCAAGAGGTGATGAGTGGTCTTGTACGCAATACGCAATACGCGATACGAACAAAGGAGGTAATGGGATATGAAAATGGAAACGATAGGATATTACAGATGGATGGTCTGTTTCGTGGTTACTGTTATATTTTGTGCGGCAAGCGCTTGTCGTGTTTTCGCGGCAAACGGCGGGTGGAAGGATGTTTCTTCCGGGATAGACAAGACGGTGAGTATTACATGTGTCCGGGGTATTCCCGGAACCGATACGCTTTACGCAGGAACAAGCGACGGATTGTACCGGACCCGGGACCAGGGAAAAACATGGGTGAGAGTTGATCTTCCGGATGAAAGAGCATATGTCACGCGTATCGCTTTTTCTTCAGGAAAAATATTTGTGTCATCTAGAAATGGGTTGTACGAAAAAAATATCGATGGATGGAAATGGATCCCTGGTAAACGCGGGCTTGCCGGCGCGGCGGCCGAAGGATATGACAAACCGGGACCGGTTATGGCATGGACGAACAACGAGGTGTTCCTTTTCGAAAATGATACCTATCGCCGTGTAGGGCCGCAGACATCGTGGGATGTGATAGACGACGCGGCCATTAAGGACGGATATGTTTATGTAGCTTCTCGCGGTAAGTTGTATTATTCTTCTAATACCGATGATACGTGGGGTAGGCAGTTTATAGCCGCCGGATCAGGTAATGAAATCATTGATGATGTGTCCGAGGACGAAGAGGGAGCCGTTCCGTATCCGATCATAAGAAGGATAGATCCGACCGCTCCGGAGGGCGTTACAGTTACGACGGGGGAAGGGATATTTTTGCTACACGAAGGAGAATTTTCCGCACCCAGGATCGATACGGCGGGACTTCCGGCTCAGGAGGTAATATTCGCGCTGAATACCGGGGAAAAAATATTCGCGGCGACGGGGAGAAAAGTTTTTGTTCATGATCTTGCCGAACCGGCCGGAGGATGGAAAACTGTTTTTGAAAAATATGCTATGGGAAACATTATGTGTTTGGAATTGACGCGCGATGCCGCCGAAAACGCCCGGTTATGGGTGGCTACCGAGAATGGAGTGTACGCGAAGGATATCAGGGATATGTCCGGCGCGGTAGAGGATTTACGGCTTAACCGGAACGATATGGGCGGAATCGGCAATTATCCGACTATTTTAGAGGTTCAGCGTATGGCTATAGAATACGCTGAAGTAAGTCCTGAAAAGATCAAGAGATGGCGGACCGGGGCGAAATGGAAAGCGGTTATGCCCCGGGTATCTTTGAGTTTTTCGGAATCGAACGATGAGAATATCGAACTGTATAAGAGCGCTACGAAATATTATGTCGCGAGAGGGCCGAACGAAACCGGTAACGACTGGAGTATCGGTCTTACATGGGATCTCGCGGATGTTGTATGGAACCCTTCGCAAACGAGCATCGATGTACGAAGTAAGCTCATGGTGCAGCTGAGAGGCGATATACTCGAAGAGGTGACGAGGCTGTATTTTGAGCGCAAACGTCTTCTTGCCGGGATCGGGGTGGATATGGCTCAGGGAGAGGATCGGAGCCCGGAAAAGACAAACGAGAAACTGATAAGGGTGAATGAACTCACAGCGTACATAGACGCGTTTACCGGAGGAAGGTTTTCCACGGCGATGGGCAGAAAAGGGCCAAGTTAGGAATGGCCCGGGATTTTGCGTTATACGGCTATGGGGTGTGAGTTCGATATAAGACCCTTCGCAAGCCTCGCCAATGAATCCTTTCAACTCCCCGGGCTGAAGCCCAGGGTTTCCGGTAGGGATTCATACTGAGGCGGCTTACATGTAACCCCCCGCCGTAAACGGCGGGGTTTAGCCTGTCCCGCCTGTCCCGCCTGTCCCGCCTGTCCCGCCTGTCCCGCCTGTCCCGCCTGTCCCGAGCGAAGTCGAGGGGAGCGAAGTCGAGGGGAGCGAAGTCGAGGGGAGCGAAGTCGAGGGGAGC
>JAHJBY010000119.1 GCA_018813285.1 Candidatus Omnitrophota bacterium | reverse complement strand
TCCCGACTTCATATGTTTGGTGGTATTTTCAAAATCTTCAATGTCCAGAAGTCCCGATCTATCAGGGTTTGCGGATATGAAGATTTGAAATCCCAATGTAGTGCCTAGTGAAAAGAAACTGCTTGACAAATTAGATTTATGTGATATACTTCATATATGTTTGTTCGAGTAAAAACAACTCCCAATAGCCCGCGTAAGTCTGTACAGATCGTCCAATCTGTTCGTAAAGCTGACAGGGTCTCCCAGAAGATTATCCGCTATGTCGGTATTGCCCATGATGAACAAGAGCTGGAACAATTAAAAGATCTCGCTGAATCAATAAAAATTAAGCTGGAAGCTGACAGTCAATATCTCTTGTTCAGCCCCGAGGAAATAGCGCGTACAAAAGAAAAGCCCACTCAGAATATTACAGAAGCTGATTACAAAGTTAACCTGAAGAATCTTAAAGAAGAACAAAGAGTGGTTAGCGGTATCCATGATATTTACGGGTCTTTATTTGATGAGCTGGGGTATAAAAATATAATTAAAAATCCAGCGCGCAACGACGCCAGCGTGAAAATATTCAGAGATATTGTACTAGCTCGTATAGCCAATCCTCGAAGCAAGAGAGCCAGCGTGGATATGCTTGAAGAAGATTTTGGCATAAGTATGGATTTAAACAGAGTTTATCAGATGATGGATAGATTGGATGCGACAGCTATAGACAAATTAAACGACCTAGCGTATGAGAATACCGCTAAACTTTTTAAGGGTAAAATAGATGTAATATTCTTTGATTGTACAACGCTTTATTTTGAAGCCTTTGAGGAAGATGAATTCCGTAAGATGGGATATAGCAAAGACTTGAAATTCAATCAGCCGCAGGTGTTATTCGCTTTAATGGTGACCAAAGAGGGTCTGCCTATTGGATACAAGGCGTTTGAGGGATCCACGTACGAAGGACATACCTTAATACCTGTATTAAAGGAATTAAAGAAAAAATATACTCTGGATAAAGTTGTATTCGTTGCGGACGCCGGGATGTTGAATGAACCCAATATAACCGAATTAGAGGCGGAGGGAATAGAATATGTTGTTGGAATGCGGATAAAGAGCGTATCGAAAACACTGCAAAGCCAGATACTAGATCACAACAATTACAAGACGGTAAAATGTGTTAAGGATGATGAATACAAGATCGGACAATTCGAATACAAAGGACGCAAGTTAATAGTTAAGTACAGCGCGAAACGCGCTAGGAAGGATGCCAGAGACAGACAGAAAGCCGTAGATAAACTCCGTAAGAAGCTATCGAAGAGAAAGAATCCAAAGGAGTATATGTCTAATTATGGAAACAGAAAATATCTCAAAATAGATGGAAACGCGAGAATAGAGCTTAACGATGAAAAGGTTGAGCAGGCCAGTCGATGGGACGGATTACATGGAGTCGTGACTAACGCTGAAAATTTGTGTGAACAAGAGATACTGAAACAATATAATCATCTATGGGAAGTTGAGAACGCATTTCGGATAACAAAGCATGATTTAAAGATCCGGCCAGTTTTTCACTGGAAACCGAGAAGGGTTAAGGCGCATATCGCTATAGCGTTTGTGTCGTACACTCTGGTAAAACATCTTGAATACAGGGTAAAACTGCAATACAAAAAGATGAGTCCGGAAAAAATACGACAATGTTTAGTAAGAGCGCAGACCAGCATACTTTTTGACGTAAAAAAGAGAATCCGATATGGGCTCCCTTCACGCCTGCCGCGGGACGCAAGAAAAATCTACGACATTTGCCATATCAATAGGAATTTAACTCCCTTCATTATCAAAAAAATGTAGTGCCCACGTGAAATCTGAAACCGCCTATTTTACTGGGTTTCAAGCAACTAGTATATGAAGTCGGGACGTATACGCTGAGATCTGATACCATCGTAGTTGCCGGTTCTGCCCGGCTGCCGGAAAATATTACCGCGAAACACGTTTTTGGTTACGTCGCGATAGAACTGGAAATAGATCTCGCCGATCATAAGATTGTGGATAGTTCC
>JAHJBY010000082.1 GCA_018813285.1 Candidatus Omnitrophota bacterium | reverse complement strand
GTTTATCCGATGTTGCAAGATGAAACTTGTCATTTTCTTGCGGTCGATTTTGATGAAAATGATTGGTTTGACGACGTCAACGCATTTAGGGAGACATGTGAAAGTGAAGATGTGCCAGTAGCTATAGAAAGATCTCGATCGGGTAATGGCGCACATGCCTGGATATTTTTTGATAAAACAATGCCAGCATATATGGCAAGAAAAATGGGGAGTTTTCTGATTACACGAACCATGGAGGGCAGGTACCAGCTCGACATGAAGAGCTATGATAGGTTGTTTCCCAGCCAAGATACGATGCCGAAAGGAGGTTTTGGTAATTTGATAGCTTTACCATTTCAAAAGGGCGCGGTAAAGCAAGGAAACAGTGTTTTTATAGATTCAAGAGGGGTGCCTTATCAGGATCAATGGAAATATTTACTCGAACAAAAAAAGATGACTTTTATTGATGTCGAGAAAGTTGTGGAAGAAGCATCAAAAAACGGACAAATTTTGGGATTTAGACGTAGTTCAGTGAAAGAAGAAGATCCTCCGTGGATGAAGTTGCCTTCAGGAAAGAGTAAATATAAAACGAAAATACTTGATTTGCCGGAAAGAATAGAAGCGGTGATAGCCGATAGGATATATATTAAAACGGAAGGCACACCTCCTGTGCTGTTGAGTCAGATAAAGCAACTTGCAGCATTCCAGAACCCGGAATTTTATAAAAGGCAGAACATGCGTTTGTCCACATTCGCAACGCCCAGAATTATCTGTTGTGCAGAGATTTTAGACGGATATTTGTCTATACCCAGGGGATGCTTGGAAGATATTGTTTGTTTGATGGATGAATATGGAATTAAAATTGATGTGAGAAACGAAAAAGTGACAGGGAAAAAGGGTAAATGGAATTTTTGTGGAAAATTGAGTAAAGAGCAAGCAAGAATTTCTAAAAAAATATTAAAACATGAAACAGGGGGTATTAGTGTTGCCTCCAGGGGCAGGGAAAACGGTTCTGGCTATCCATGCAATTGCCAAGAGAAAGAGGAATACGTTAATATTAGTGCATCGTAAGCCTCTTATGGAACAATGGCGATTACAATTATCATATTTTTTGGGAATCAAGGTGAAGGATATCGGACAGATTGGAGGCGGTAAAAATAAGCCTATTAAGAAGTTAGATGTTGCCATGATACAGAGCCTGGTGAAGAAGGGAGTCGTAGATGACATTGTTGCGGAGTATGGATTTGTTGTCGTGGATGAATGCCATCATATTGGTGCGGTTTCATTTGAAAAAGTTCTATCAAAGGTAAAGGCTAAGTATGTATTAGGATTGACGGCGACTCCATATAGGAGGGATGGTCATCAGCCAATTATTCATATGCAATGCGGACCGATTTGTTTTCAAAAAAAGAAACAACAAGGTGTTCCAGGAATATTTAAGTATACCATTATCCCAAGAATAACGAATTTCTCTTATGCATGGTCTGATGAATCGAACATTTATGACGTTTGGCCACAACTTATCAATGATAAGAAAAGAAATGAGATGATAGTTAAGGATATTCTGGACGCGGTGGCAGAAGGAAGATTTCCTATTGTTCTTACAGAGAGAAGAGAACATATTGAAATATTAGAGGAGTTGCTACAGGGATCTATTGAGTATTTAGCAGTTTTGCATGGTGGCTTGAGAACCAAGAGAAGAAAGGAAGTTTTGAGCGGATTGAATGAGTGCGGAAATGATACAAGAAAGATGCTACTTGCGACCGGAGCGTATATTGGTGAGGGGTTTGACGACCCGCGTTTAGATACACTTTTTATAACAATGCCCGTTTCCTTTAAGGGGAAAATGGTGCAGTACGCCGGAAGACTGCATCGTAGTGAAAAAGATAAAAACGAAGTTCGCATTTATGATTATGTAGATCACAATATTTCGGTCCTATTACGGATGTTTGAAAAACGGCTCAAAACATATAAAATGATGGGATATTCAATAAACATGAAAGAAGGGAACAATCAAGAAGATAATTTATTTTCTTTACAAGGAGAGTGATAATGAGAAAAATCAAAGCGAATAAAGAAAAAATATTTGATCAATTTAATTGGAGCAGTATGGAAATGACATTTTATCTCGATACGAAAACAGGTGGAGTTGCATGTGTAAGTGAATTTGGCGATGACTTGGAAGAAGACAAAGAGATTAATGACTTGTTGGAATCAGATCCGAAAAGGTTTGCGGTTCTTCCTGACCAGGATTCCAGCAGGGGATATGACGATATGGCGGATTTTGCGAAGACAATTAAGGATGACCTTCTTGCGGAGAAACTTGCGATAGCGCTTGACGGATCGGTTTGCTTCAGGCGGTTCAAAGGTGTTTTAGAGTGCGATCCGGAAGCAAGAGAACAGTGGTTCGAGTTTGAGAAAAAAAGACGCAGAGAACGTTTTGAAGAATGGCTGGAGGATGAGGAGATTGAGATAGTGGGTTAATTTGTTAACATGGCAGATTAAAAGATTACGGCAATTCCCTTTTGGCGTACTCAAGGAGCCTTTCACAATCTTTTAGAATTTTTTCTGCCTCAGATTTAAAAACTAATCTTTCTTCATATTCAGCCATATTTTTAATGCGGAGAATGCGCATGATCCTATTTGCATTTGTGTCGACTTCTTTTCCGCTTTTAATTGTATTAAAAAGAGACACTGCATCGTTGTGACTTTCTCCTGAAGGACGCTTGCCAAGAAAATATACGCACATAGCGTCACACGCTGAGATGCAAGCATGAATAGCGCTGATAGTTGCCGCATTCCATTCCTGTTTTGCAAATGAATTTTGTGCTGCATTTAAGCACTCTTCCGCGCGCTTAAGATAATTAGAGTAGTACACTTTAT
>JAHJBY010000122.1 GCA_018813285.1 Candidatus Omnitrophota bacterium | reverse complement strand
TGTGATTACCAAAAATTTGAGGAATGCTTCTTTCTGATGGGTGTGATCAATACGAATTGAAATGGTTAAATTAAAATCGGGAACCGAAGAAAAGGGGGATTTATCTGAGCGAAAAGGGGGGAATTTATCTGAGCGCTAAAGCATAATGTGCTTTATTTGCTTCAAAACAGTCAAGTTTACCTAAAACTCTGTATTTTTCTTCATGATTTCTTAGCCATACTCTACCTGCATATTCATTATCCGCAGAGACATCTAGCGTGCTTTCCATCTGCCCTATAATAGCTGGATCTGAGTATTTCATGTATTCCATAATTTCGTGAAAAAGAGAAAGCGGGTTGTCTTCCAATAGTTTCTTGTCAACCACAAGAAAATTAGATTTTCCTATACCAAAAAATCCGCGTATCCCCGCATTGATAAAAATTATTTTGTCTGGAAGCTCTTCTATGAACTTTTTAAGAACATCCTGTACAAGTTGTTTTTCTCCGGCTGAAGCACTGAGGCGACCCGTAAGTTCTTCGATGCTCCTGAGATAGACCTCTATCTCTTCGGTGCTTGCTATTTCTTGATCTATATTTGACAGATCAATTTCTCCTCCGGTGGCAATATGACGTATAATACCTGAAAGTCTGCTAGTTTCTGCGTCTAGTACGACCGGGGTGATTTCAGTGAATTTACCGATCAAATCCAGACCGGGAATAAAAACTTCAACAGGAACTTCTTCAGTGGAAATACTCCGCACCTCTACATCCTTTATGCGGATATGAAAATCCTTCTTGCCCGGGGGAGTACCGCTGTTTGCTGCTATCTTTATCCCTAAAAGCCTGCTCGTGCGGATATCAAAATTTTCATGGCTCCACCCGCCTTTCGGCACACCACCTTCAACGGGGGGAAATTCAACTTTCATCCAGCCTGATGTACTTATATTATTCCACCCGCTATACTGCGCGTCTCCCTTGCCGTAGACATACTTTCCTTTTTTCGGGAAAAAGTCTTTTATAAATAGCTGAACCCCGTACCCCTGATTTATTATTTCCTCCGGGATGTATATCCAGGCTGTTATAACTGTGTTCCTTAAGTCAAGAGTTGAAAGAGCCGCCTCTTCAGGGGTCGCATCTGGCAGATCAAAGAAATCAACAAATACTTCTCCTTTTGCGTCCTCCGTTTCGGGGTCAATACTTAAGCGCACTTCCAACTCACCGTCTGCATTGTTCGTGATCCCTTTCGCAGCTAAACTGTCGTGATCCTGCAAGTTCCATAATTTCGAACTATGGGGAATATTTATGCCCAGATCTAAGTCTTGTGAGGTGGCTTTTTTGCCCTCCTTATGTCCGGCAATATCCATTATAGCCATTGTAAGTTTGTCACTGAACATTTTTGTTCCGGGAGTAAGATTCGAGATAATTTTATCCCCAACTCTAATCTCCATCTTGTCTGTATCAAGATCATAACTCAATGAAATGTGCAATCTTTCTCTCTCACCATAACCTGCTACTTTTAACGCATCCTCGATAGCACTTAAAATGGTTGGAACATGATATGTATAAATAAACATTGGCGTCGCAGTAATCTTAATATTCTGATGAGAGCTTCTAAAGGAACTTAATGATTCCAGGTCTTCTCTGAATGATGTAACATTATCTTTTTCTGAGCGCAATATTGACAAAATTTGCTCTGCTCTTTTCGGATCTTTTTTCCGCTGTTCTTCAAGAGCCCGTTCTAAATCTTTTATTTGCGGGAAACTACTGAAACGAAAGGCATCTCTTCCATCTTTATCCGGAATATGTGCCAAGAAATATCCTGGATCAGGTTCAATAAAACTGTCAAAAAGAAGTGCAACAAAAACAAATTTTTCAGCCAACACTCCTTCTCTTTCTGATAACATGTTCTCAGCGTCTATAATAGAAAGCCTGTAAACTTCAGCAAAATCTTCGCTCTCGTTGGTATCTGCATAAAAGGATGCAAAACAATGTTTGTTGTGAAATACCAATGTGTCAGGTATCTTTGCATCCTCACTTCTTTTGACACTTACGTTATGCAGGTCACGGTTCCGTTTTATTTCCACATCGGTTAATACCTTGCGATAAACATGATGAGCTAACTCGTGAAACAACACATGACACGCTGTGGTTTCTATGTTCGCCTGTTTCTTTTTAATTTCGTCAATATCCATAAGAATATCAAATCCAGTGGACCATTTTTTTGTCCATTTTGAATAGTATACTCCGGAAAAGCTGGAAAACCACCTTGACTCCCAGGCATCAACGATTCCAATCCTGTTTATTCCAGCAATATGACTTTTGGGAAGTTTATTCAACCAATGTTCATACAGTGCTAATATTCTATCTACTTTTTCTTTCTCAAGACTTGAATCAATAACGATCTTTATGTTTTTGCCATGTACTTGAATTCCATATGTGTCCTGAATTAATATGTGATAACGTGCCCTTATGACACGTTTAGTTACAAAACGCCAACCTACATCATAAAAAATATATCCCCATAGCAAAATAAAACAAACAGACACCATAACTAGTATGTTTATGAACTTAGACTTTATTCTCAAGCTTGTTTTCGAAGTCTCTGTTGTTTTATCGTTATTAATATCATTGTCTTTTTGGGGAGGGGTGGCATAAACTTTCTGCGGTTCGGATTCCTTCCCCACTTCCATCACTTTGGTGTTTTCATGTATTATTTCTATAATGTCAAAAACACCAGCATGGCCTGATATCTCAAAAACCTTATCTTTGTCACCAACAAGTTCAAACTTTGCTTTCGTAACACCACTTTTTCTTTCTGCGTCACCAACAAACCGTATTTTCTCAACACTATTAATCCTATTCGCCCCTTCCCGTAAATAAGCATTAACAAATTTTATATCCATCCCATTCTTAAGATGCCCCATACCCATAATAGCTTCAAGTGCAACTTCTTGAGGGTCATTTATGCCGCCATCTGTAAGGGCTTGAACTAAAGACCATCTGGAAAGTGTGGTTTTGTCTGAGCCAATAGACGCGCCATCCGGAGGATATGCCCAAGCAATCGTATTTATCGCAAATAGACACACTACTACCATAGCTATGATCTTTAACCCTATTCTGTGCCCGTTGTTGTATTTACTCATTTTCTTTCCTATTTTTCCTCTATCTAAAAAAGACCATAAAATCTTTATAGATCCGCAACTTTGCGCCCCTATGTCACCATAGGTTTGCCTTTATCTTACCTAGAGTAGTAAGTATATCACGAACTTACTGTTAAGTCAAGAAAAAGCTAAGTAGTGTCATTTAAGAATTAAAATGTAGGGATATCCCCTTGATTCAACTAGCGTGAGTTTATTATGAATTCCCATTTTTAGTGAAGATGTGAAGCTGTAACTCGTTGTGTTTTGATGGGTTCCAGCTTTTTTATTTTGCATTAATTTGTATACACTAATAAAATCATGAAGGAATTTGCTAATGTCAGCTTAGTGTGGTATGCTTGGACCGTCATTGATGGCACGTATACACTAAGGGGGCGCATGGCTACCATTCAACAAAAGATCTCCAGAGGTTATAAGTATTGGTATATTGTGGAATCCCGGCGAGTAAACGGCAAACCCCGTCCCATTGTTCTTGCTTATCTCGGCAAAGCCGAAGACTTACTAAGACGACTCCAGGGACTTACCGGCGGACTGCGTTTAAAATCCTATTCACATGGCGCGGTGGCCGCGCTGTTAAATGTATCCCATAAATTGAATATCCCGGCAATAATTAATAGCCATATAAAATCTTCCAGGTCGTATACTGCTCCAAAGCCCATACGAAATGGCCTGACAGCAGGTATTACACTATTGCTGGGCAGCATAGGACGTGTTTGTATGCCTACAAGCAAGCGGGGGTGGTGGAACTGGGCAAAAACAAGCACCTGTGAATATTTACTTAGATGCAGCTTGAGCAAAATCGACAGTCAACATTTTTGGGATTTAATGGACTCGTTACCCGCTGAGGCAATCCCTCAAATAGAAAATGAGATATTGAAAAAAACCTTCGAAATGTATGATTTAAAAAGCGACAGTTTGTTTTTTGACACTACAAACTTCTTTACGTATATAGACAGCACCAACTTGAGGTGTACCATTGCGCAGCGAGGTAAAAACAAACAAAAACGCAACGATCTCCGGCAAGTTGGACTCGGCTTGGTAGTCACACGAGAAGACATGATTCCATTGTTTCATTTCACTTACAGGGGCAATATGCACGATACTAAAGTTTTTAGAGATGTCATTACGAACATTAAGCAAAGAATAGAACGGTTGGGTTTGGACATCAGGAAGCATACGATAGTTTATGATAGAGGGAATAACTCTAAAATAAATCTTGGAATTATACAAAATTTAGGAATGAATTACGTGGGGGCGCTTACTCCGTATCACCACAAAATATTGATAAATGACGCGGTGAACAATTTCCAGGATATTCGGATAGATGAAGACGAGTTAATGGTTTACCGGGATCAGCGGATGATTTGGGGAGAGAGCAGAACGGTGGTAGTTTTTATTTCGGAAAAATTAAAAGCTGGACAAATCAGGGGAGCATACCAGAGCCTGCAAAGAGCGGAGAAAAGGTTGAGACAGCTACAGAAAGAGCTTAGCCAACCGAAGGCCAAAAAGCGTGACAGGGAGCAGTTAGAGGAAAAGATTACAAAGATGGTAAAAGGACAGCACATAAAAAATGTTATAAACTGGTCACTGATAGAAATAGATGACCAAAAGTTTTATCTGGATTTCTTAATTGATGAAGAAAAACTTAGAGAAATGGAAGAAAGTTTGGGATTCAGAATTATCATGACAAACCGTCATAGCTGGAGCACAGAAGAGATTATAAAAGCCTACTATGGGCAATCGAGGGTAGAACATGCGTTCAGAAATTTAAAGAATCCGTATCATCTGACAGTAAGACCGCAGTTTCATTGGACAGACCAAAAGATAAAAGTGCATTATTTTATCTGTGTAATAGGATATTTACTATCAAGCCTTGTCTGGCGAGAAGCGAAATTAAAGGCTGGTTATTGTAAGAGTTTGGAAAGTCTGTTAGACGACTTGAATAATATAAGACTTGCCTGTGTTTTGGAAGATACAGAAAAAAAGGGACCGCTAAAAGCAGCCTACAAGCTGGAAGAGATGGACAAGCAAGAAAAACAAATAGTAGAAGCATTAGAAATAGAGGATTTACATAATAACCGGCCTAAATTTAAAGGCCTCAGTGTATACAATCAAAATGCCTCGCAAACCCGGTCAGAATAACCGTTACAGTATAAATACGCAGGGTGTCATAATAAACTCACGCTAG
>JAHJBY010000081.1 GCA_018813285.1 Candidatus Omnitrophota bacterium | reverse complement strand
GCCGCGTCTATCAAAGCTATACCGGAGATAGTTAACCGCCTTCTTTTATCGGAAGACGCGTACGCCTCGGTTAAGTCAGGTATTTCCGGATTGCGCAAGCCGAACGCGGCGCATGATATTGTTGATGAGGTGATTAGTGAAATGTGAATAGAGCTATCAGCCATCAGCCATCAGCCGTCAGCTTTAAAAGGGCAACTTTTGCTGAAAGATAACAACAAGTTATCCGCGATGTTATTTGGTTCAAAAAAAAGCTGAAGGCTGATAACTGAGAGCTGAAAGCTAATAAGGGGAGAGATGAATAAAGAATTTTATGAAATTATTGATAGCTTAAAAGCTTATGTAGACGGGGAGAAAATTTCAGGGGAAAGAGAAATATGTTTTTTGCCAAGAGACGCGAAAGCAGAGTCATCAATCGCGCATGGCCTTGCGGTGTTGAAAGAGAAAGTGTCTTCATGTCAAAAATGTCCGCTTGCCGGAGGCAGGATGAACGTTGTTTTCGGTGAAGGAAATCCCAACGCGCCACTTATGTTCGTCGGGGAAGCTCCCGGTGCCGATGAGGACTCGCAGGGCAAGCCTTTTGTCGGCAGAGCTGGTCAGCTTTTGACAAAGATAATAGGATCGATAGGCCTCACAAGAGAGGATGTTTATATAGCGAATATCCTAAAATGCCGTCCCCCGGGTAACCGTAATCCTCTTCCCGGTGAGATAGCCGCGTGCAGTCCGCATCTTGTAAAACAGATAGGTGAGATAAAGCCCCGGGTCATATGCGCGCTCGGTAAATTTGCCGCCCAGACGCTTCTTTCAAGCGAAGCACCCATAAGCAGGTTGCGGGGGAAATTTCATGATTATCTTGGTGTTAAACTCATGCCGACGTATCATCCGGCGTATCTTTTGAGAAACTCATCCGGTAAAAAGGATGTGTGGGATGATATGAAGGCGATCTCGAAAGAGCTCGGGCTCACAGTACCATGAAAAGTGTCAGAGTGTCATCGCTCACTTCTTTCGCTAGTGTCAAAGTGTCATCGCTCGCTTTGACACTCTGATACTCTGACACTCTGACACTCTGACACTTACAAAGGAGCACATGAACAAATACGTTGAAGTCGTTACAAGTCTTCCGATCGATCGGACTTTCCAATACAAGATCACCGGCCGCGAAAGTTATGCCCCCGAGATCGGCAAAAGGGTGTTCATACCTTTTAATTTTCGTAAGCGTGTAGGTTACATTGTTAAGTTTGAAGACGATCCGGCTGTGGAAAATCCGAAAGATTTGATCGATGTTATTGATGAGTCTCCGATATTTACCGGAGATATGCTTGAACTTGCCCGGTGGATGAAAGACCGATATTTTTGTTCTTGGGGCGAAGCTTTGGAGGCGATGATACCAGGCGCGTTGAAGCGGGGAAAGGTCAGCATGACCCAGCGTGTCGACGATGAAAAATATGATATAGCTTCTTCCGAGCCGCACAAGCCGAACAAGGAACAACAACAGGTATTGAATGAGATCAACGCGTGCATAAAGAACGGTACACATAAGGTTTTTCTACTTCACGGTATAACCGGCAGCGGAAAGACCGAAATATACCTACAGGCGATGGAAAATGTACTTAGGATGGGGAAGTCCGGCGTGATACTTGTACCGGAGATATCTCTTACCCCACAGACGGTTGAACGGTTTGTTTCGAGGTTTGGAGATAAGGTCGCGATATTTCATTCAAAGATGCTTCAAAGCGCCCGTTTCGCCGAATGGAAGAGGATAAAGGATGGCAACGCTGGAATCGTGGTGGGCCCGCGTTCCGCGGTATTCTCTCCCTTTCAGGATCCGGGTATTTTTATCGTAGATGAAGAACACGAGCCCAGTTATAAACAGGAAGATACGCCCAGGTATCATGCCCGCGAGATCGCGATCAAAAGGGCGCGGATGGCGGGAGTTCCTGTCATTCTCGGCACAGCAACACCCGCGTTGGAATCCTATCACAAAGCCGTTAACGGCGAATATCGTCTTGTAGAGCTGACCGGACGGATCAAGGAAAAAGAGCTTCCGAGGGTCAAGGTTGTGGATATGAGGATGGATTTTGATACGCGTGTTGGTAAAACTGTTATTTCACCGGTGATGGCCGAAGCTTTGCGCAATGACATAAAGAAAAAACAGCAGGCGTTGATATTTCTAAACCGGAGAGGATTTTCGACATTCGTTAATTGCGGCAAATGCGGTAATGTGCTTAAATGCGAGAAATGTGATTCCCCGTTGGTTTTTCATAAAGAAAAAAAAGAAATGATATGTCATTACTGCAACCGGCGTATACCTCCGCCGAAGATATGTCCGTTTTGCGAGGAAGATTACCTTATGTACAAAGGTACCGGAACGCAAAAAGTGGAATCAGAGTTACATTTGATACTTCCGGAAGCGCGGATAGAGCGTATGGATAGTGACACCATGTCCAAAAGAGGCGCGCACGCGAAAGTGCTGAAACGATTTAAGGATCATGAGATCGATATTATTGTAGGTACACAGATGATAGCCAAGGGGCTGGATTTTCCTAAAGTCACGCAGGTGGGTGTTATATCGGCCGATGCTAATTTAAATCTGCCGGATTTCCGCTCAAGTGAAAGGACCTTTAATCTTATCACACAGGTCGCTGGCCGCGCGGGACGCGGAGATCTGGGCGGTGAAGTGATCGTTCAGACATTCACACCGGAACATTATGCCATAGGGTTCGCGGCGAAGCATGATTATCATGGGTTTTATACCAAAGAGATCGTGACGCGCAGAGAACTTGGGTTTCCTCCGTTCGTGAACCTGGTCAAAATAACACTCAGGTCCCGGAAAGAAGAGAACGTGGCGAAGAGCGCTGAGGCGCTTGCGGAACGCCTGGGAAAGAAGATGCCCGGGGTGGATATTATCGGGCCCGCGCCGTCCCCGATGGCGAAGCTGCGTGGATATTACCGATGGAACGTATTGATTAAGACGAAAGATATTGATAAACTGGTTAAAGAGCTAAGAGGAGCGCTCTCAGGTTTTCGCAAAGGGCACGGGGTGTTCATGGCGGTGGATGTGGATCCGATGAGTATGTGAAAGGCGAGAAGCAAGAGGCGGAACGCGAAACAACATCTCGTCCCGCGTTATGCGTCCGGCGGGGCGCGTTAACGAACGCAAAACGACATGACGCAAGTGTAGGGGCGAATAATTATTCGCCCTTTGTAATTCGTGAATAGTGAATCGCAAACCACGGAACGCACGACGCGATACGATAACAAAGGACGACATATGCGTATTATATTTTTCGGTACAGGAAAATTCGGTTTACCGAGCTTGAAGAAATTGTTCGGTTCAGGACATGACATAGTCGCGGTGGTAACTCAACCGGACAGGAAAAGGGGGCGGGGATGGAATATGCTCCCGACTTCTATTAAGGCGTTTGCCGAGAAAGCCGCGCCCGGTGTTGAAACGCTCCAGCCGGAGGAGGCAGGTGGCGCCGCGTTTTTAAAAACATTGAGAGAAAAAAACGCGGATGTCTTTATTGTTGTGGATTATGGACAATATCTCGCGAAAGAGATCTTGGATATGCCGGCGAAATGTTGTATTAATCTTCATCCGTCGCTTTTACCGAAGTATCGCGGCGCTTCGCCTGTTTCATGGGCGATCCTGAATGGTGAAACAAAGACCGGGAATACCGTGATAAAAATGTCTAAAAAAATGGACGCGGGTGACATAATATTGCAAGCTGAGATGGAGATAGGCGAAGACGAGAATGCCCCGGAGCTTTCAAGCCGCCTTGCCCAAATGGGCGCCGCGTTGCTTTTAAAAACCCTGAATGAGATAGAGACGGGGAATATGCACCCGCGGAAGCAGAACGAAGCGCGGGTCTCGTACGCGCCAAAGTTGCAAAAACAGGACGGCAAGGTGAATTGGGAACGTCCGGCTGTTGATATTGTCCGGCAAGTCAGAGCCTTGCAGCCATGGCCGGGAGCGTTCACCCTTCTTAACGGCAAAACATTAAAAATATTCGCGGCAGAGATCGCGGCTCGTATTAAAGAGGGGCCGATCCCCGGTACGATAGTGGATGGGGATAAATTCATAGTAAAGACCTCATCCGGGGCCATTCGGATAAATACGCTTCAGCTTGAAGGAAAGAAAGAGATGAACGTCCGGGAATTTCTTAAGGGATATAAGCTTATCAGTGGAAACATGTTAGGTGAGTAGCTTTTTCACGCTCCATTTCCCCCATTTCCCCGAATTTTCCCCATTTTCCTGTTGCATATTTGTCCCTGTAAGTATATAATGCTCACTTCGAAAGTGATGTGCGCGAATGTTTATCAAGAAGGAGGAAGAAAATGGTGGTGAAAGTAGGTATTAATGGTTTTGGCAGGATCGGTAGAAATGTATTCAAGATAATCGAAAAAAGAGATGATATGGAAGTTGTTTCCATTAATGATCTTACGGACGCTAAAACCCTGGCGCATTTATTGAAATATGATTCAGTTCATGGAAAATTTGACGGTACCGTGGAAGCGGAAGAAAACAGCATCGTGGTTGATGGAAGAGAGGTCCAGATCACAAGCGTAAAAGATCCTGCTCAATTGGGTTGGGGAAAGCTGGGTGTAGCCGTAGTTATCGAGGCGACGGGTGTTTTCAGAAAAAAAGCACAAATAGAGCAGCACATTGCCGCCGGCGCGAAAAAAGTTATACTGACCGTTCCCGCGAAAGATGAGATCGACAATATGATAGTTCTTGGTGTTAACGGCGAAGATCTCAAGGATTCGGACAAAATAGTTTCGAACGCGTCTTGTACGACCAATTGCCTCGCTCCGATGGTAAAGGTTTTGAATGATACGTTTGGCCTGAAATATGGGCTTATGACAACGGTTCACGCGTATACGAATGACCAGTCAATACTTGACCTGCCGCACAGTGATCTGAGAAGGGCCAGGGCGGCCGCGGAAAGCATCATCCCGACTACTACGGGCGCCGCGGCGGCGGTTGGTAAGATCATTAAAGAGTTGAAGGGGAAACTGAATGGTATGGCTATGCGGGTTCCCGTAAAAGACGGCTCTGTTGTTGACCTTGTAGCCGAGCTTGAAAAAGAAGTTACGATTGAAGAGATCAACGCCGCTATGAAAAAAGCGGCCGAAGGTGAAATGAAGGGTATATTGGAATATACTAACGATCCGATAGTATCAGTTGACATCATAGGGAACAGCCATTCATGCATATTTGATTCACTCGCGACGATGACAATGAATAAGACAATGGTAAAAGTAGTTGGGTGGTATGATAATGAGTGGGGATATTCCAATAGAGTTGTTGATCTTATCGGCAAGTTGGCCGCAAAAGGTCTTTGAACATATCTGTCTTGTAACACGGGGGATGACTTATGAAAAAAGTGATCACTGACGTTTCGGTCAGCGGGAAGAAGGTTTTAATGCGCGCTGATTTTAATGTCCCGCTGAATGAGAAGCGGAACATCACCGACGACAGCCGTATTGTTGCCGCGCTTCCAACTATAAAGTACGTGTTGGATAACGGCGGTAAACTGATACTCATGAGTCATTTAGGCCGTCCAAAAGGCGAGGTTAAAACGGAGTTCAATCTTACTCCCGTAGCCGATCGGCTTTCCACGCTACTTAAAATGAACGTTCAAAAGATGGATGATTGTGTCGGGGAACATGTCGAGGAAACGGTGGATCACATGAAGGCGGGAGATGTTGTGCTTCTTGAAAACCTGAGGTTCCATAAAGAGGAAAAAGAGAACGACCCCGCTTTTGCTAAACAGTTGGCCTCTTTTGGGGACATATTCATCGAAGACGCTTTCGGGACATGTCATAGAGCCCATGCTTCCACAGTCGGCGTTACGGAATATCTTCCGAGCGCGGCTGGTTTCCTTGTGCGGAAAGAGATAGAGTACTTTGAAAAGGTCACGAAAGATCCGGAAAGGCCCTTTGCGTTGATGCTTGGCGGCGCCAAAGTCGCGGATAAGATCCCGGTTATCAAGAACATGCTCGGGAAAATAGATTTTCTTCTGATCGGCGGTGCTATGGCATATACGTTCTTAAAATCCAGATTTAAGGGTGTCGGTGCCTCCAGGGTGGAGGAGAACATGACGAAGACCGCCGAAAAGATCTTTGAGTTGGCGAGTATAAATAACGTAGGTGTATTTCTGCCGAAAGATCACGTCGTCGCGAGAACGATCAAGGAGACTGCGAAGCGCAAAGTGGTCAAAGAACATATACCGGATGGTTGGATAGGCCTGGACATAGGCCCTGCGACCATACAAAGCTTCAAGTCCGTGCTTGCCGAATCGAAGACCATAGTGTGGAACGGTCCGATGGGGCTTTTTGAAATGAAACCCTTTGCTACAGGCACGCGGGAACTGGCCAAATATATAGCCAAACTTGACGCTACCACCGTTATCGGGGGCGGTGACACAGCCGCGGCTATTTATCAAATGGGGCTTGGGAAGAGGATGTCACACATTTCTACCGGCGGCGGTGCTTCTCTTGAATATCTTGAGGGAATAGAACTGCCGGGGATCGCGGCATTAGATGACAAATAATAAGTTAGTTGTTAGCTGTTGGTTGTCACTTAATAGGTACTCTAAAAACCAGGAACGAGGGAGATAAGAATGAGAAGACCCATGATAGCGGGTAACTGGAAGATGTACAAAGATGTCAACGAAGCAGCCGCGCTTGTTGCCGATCTAAAGCGTGTCGTATTCGACATAGATAACGTAGATATCGTCGTGATACCGCCGTTCACTGATCTTAGTGATGTCGGGGAAATGTTGATAGAAAGCAATATCGCGCTTGGTGCTCAAAACTGTTTCTGGGAGAGAGAAGGCGCGTTTACCGGTGAAATATCGGCAAAAATGCTTAAAAGCGTCAGATGTGTTTATGTTACAATAGGGCATTCTGAACGCCGGAAATATTTCGGAGAAACAGATGAGACGGTGAATCGCAGGATAAAGGCCGTTCTCGATAATGGTTTAGTCCCGATAGTTTGTGTCGGTGAAACGCTGGAAGAAAGGGAAAACGCGCGGACGATAGAAGTTGTCAGGACCCAAGTGTCAGGAGCGCTTAAAGGTCTTTCCGAAGAATATATCGAACCCATGGTCATCGCGTACGAACCGGTGTGGGCGATAGGGACGGGGAGAACGGCTACCCCCGGCCAGGCGCAGGAAGTTCATGCTATGATCAGGGGATTGTTGAAAGAAATGTATTCGAGTTCTCTTTCGGAAGGGAAAAGGATCCTGTACGGAGGGAGTGTTAAACCGGAAAATATAGAAGACCTCATGAAGGAAGAAGATATAGACGGCGGTCTCATAGGCGGCGCAAGTTTGAAAGCAGATAGCTTTGCCGCTCTGGCGCAGACGACCTCAGATGTGTATTCTTAAAAAAAAGGACTAAAAATGTACCATATTCTATTGGCGATCCATGTAATAACTTGTCTGTTTCTGATCGTTTCGATATTGCTACAGGCGGGGCGAGGGGGCGGTTTGACGGAAGCCTTCGGTGGACAGACGCAATCAGTGTTGGGATCCCAGGCGCCGAATATTCTGAAAAAGGCTACAGAAATAAGCGCGATCCTCTTTTTGGTGCTGTCATTGGTGTTGGCCATGTTTGCCGCCAGAAGGGGAAAGTCTCTCTTTCAGCAAATGAGGGTGCCTGTTAGAATGCCGGTTGCCGCTTCTGTTACCAATGAGGTTCCTGCCGCGCCCGCGGCATCTGTGCCATCACCCGGTGAGAGTACAGCTGAGGCCGAATAATGAATCCTTTCAACTCCCCGGGCTGAAGCCCAGGGTTTCCAGGTAGGGATTCATACTGAGGCGGCTCACATGTATCCCCGCCGTAAACAGCGGAATTTAGCGCCGCCGAATGTATATACGTTAGACGAGATCATAATCTCTATGAGACGGCACCCTAAGTTAAATCTAAGCAAAAGGCCGCCGCTTGTTTCGCAGGCGGGGGTCTTTTTTTTATTCCTGATCCTTTTTTGTTATCCGACGTATTCGGAAGAAGCCTGGGTTTCACGGGATGCCTGTTCCGCGGCCGGTATAGGAGATGCCAGGATACTGATACCGTTTTTCGCGGATGATACATCATCCAGTTCTATCTGCGGGCTTGTATACAACGGTTTGACAAAAGTTGATAAGGATCTGAACGTGGTGGGAGATCTTGCCGAACGGTGGGAAGTCTCGGAGGACGGACGGGTAATAACTTTCTATTTACGCAAGAACGTTCGATGGCACGACGGATCGCCCTTTACAGCTCGCGATGTCCAATTTACTTTTGAAACGATCCAGGATCCAGGCGCGGGAAGTCCATACATTTCAGGGTTTATGGATATAAGCGGGATAAAAGTTCTTGACGCGCATACTGTTCGCTTTGAGTATAAACAGCCCTACGCTCCGGCGTTGCTTAAACTTGGGATGGGTCTTATCCCCAAACATCTTTTCGAAGGAGATCCCGATATACGCAGGTCTCCTTACGCGCGCGCTCCGATCGGCACCGGCCCTTACAAGTTCAAGAAATGGGAGAGCGGGCAGTACATTATACTTGAAGCCAATCAGGACTATTTTGGGCACGTTCCGGGAATAAAACGTTACGTGTACAGAATAATCCCGGATCAGTCTGTCGCGTTCCTCGAGCTTGTTGCCGGCGGCGTGGATTCCATGCAACTTGATCCATATCAGTTTCGATATCGCAGTGATACCGCTCAATTTAAAGAAAAGATAAACAAGTACAGGTATCTCGCGCCATCTTACACCTACATTGGGTACAATCTGAAAGATCCTTTTCTGAAAGATCCGAGGGTGCGTCAGGCCTTGAGTTACGCGATCAATAAAAAAGAAATTATCAACGCGGCATTGTTGGGTATGGGGGAACCCTGTACCGGACATTTTTGGAAAAATTCGATATATTATGATCAAAGTGTAAATATTTACAATTATGATCCCGAGAAAGCGCGGACCCTGTTCGCTGAAGCAGGATGGGTGGATGTCGATGATGACGGCGTGTTGGAAAAAGACGGGATGGAATTTAGAATGAAAATCATAACGAACCAGGGGAATCAAGTAAGGGAGGATGTGGCGACGATCACTCAAAGACAGTGGTTGGAAGTGGGAGTTGTGGTCGATATTCAGATCGTGGCATGGGCGGCGTTTTTGGATCAGTTTATTGGACGGAAAAATTTTCAAGCAGTGATATTAGGATGGTCACTTCCTGTTGATCCGGATTGCTATTCGATCTGGCATTCTGATTCCATCCGTGAAGGTGGATTGAATTCAGTCTCATATTCCAATGAACGTGTAGATGAACTGATAGAGAATGGGAGGCGGGAGTTTGATCCGGAAAAACGCAAAGAGATATACCACGAGATACATCGCATTATCGCGCGGGACGCGCCGTATACTTTCCTTTTTTCCGCTTACGCGGCACCGGCGGTCAATAAGCGTTTTCGCGGCATCGAACCCGCCCCGGCGGGAATATCTTACAACTTCATAGACTGGTATGTTCCGAAGGATGAGGTGAAGTATAAGTTTTAGTGTCAGAGTGTCAAAGTGTCAGAGTGTCAAAGTGTCAAAGAGGAACGAGAAGCGGGAAGTACGATACAAAAACACATGTGCTCAATACGAAACTACCATGCGTAACTACATCATAAAAAGACTTTTGTTGATCATCCCCATGCTTATTGGGATCTCCTTCATTCTTTTTGTGATAATGCATCTTGCGCCGGGAGATCCAGCCAGCATAAGGTATGGCTTGAATCCGGATGTCTCGGAAAGCGCAAGGGAAAATTTTAACAAAATATATGGTTTGGATAAACCGGTCATAGTCCAGTACGGGATGTGGATGAAGCGGTTTATGTCCCTGGATTTCGGAAATTCGTTTATAGATGACCAGGACGTGACAGCGAAGATCCTGTCAAAATTACCGGCCACATTGCTTTTGCAGAGTAGTTCCCTGATAGTCATTTTTTGTGTGGCGCTGCCAATAGGAATAATAAGTGCCGTTAAGCGAAATACGATTTTTGACAAGACTATGACTGTTGTCGTTTTTACCGGGTATGCCATGCCGACGTTCTGGTTAGCGCTGCTACTGATATTTTTATTCGGATTTAAATTGCAATGGTTCCCTATATCCGGGATGGATCCATGGTATATCTCTTACCTGGGCTGGACTGCGAGGATCAAAGATACGGCATGGCACCTTGTGCTTCCGGTATTTGTGACCGCTTTTACCGGTCTGGCATCGCTTTCAAGGTATTCAAGGTCGAGTGTAATAGAGGCTATGCAGCAGCAGTACATTCTGACCGCCAGGGCCAAGGGGCTTCCTGAAAGACGCGTAATTTTCGTTCACGCGGTAAGGAACGCACTCCTGCCGATAATCACCATATTGGGGTTGACGCTTCCGGCACTTATTTCCGGAAGCTTTATTTTTGAGACAATATTTGCCTGGCCCGGCATGGGGCGTTTGGGATACGAGGCGATAATGAACTACGATTATCCGGTGGTTATGGGGGTGGCTGTTATTTCGACTTTTCTGACACTTTCCGGGATATTCTTGTCGGATATGCTATACGCGTTTATTGATCCGCGTATTCGGTACGGAGCGAAACAATGAAATGGCGATTGATATTGGGAGTGTCTGTGATAATTCTAATGGCATCCGCGGCTATTCTCGCGCCGCGTATTGCCACACATAACCCCCTTGAGATGGATCTCACACCGGAAGCGCGGCTTCAAGGGCCGCGGGCGGAACATTTTTTTGGAACGGACAATCTGGGAAGGGATGTTTTTAGCCGCATGGTATATGGCGCCCGCGTTTCTTTAAGTGTCGGTTTTATCGCTGTTTTTATCGCTGTTTTTATCGGAGTATTTCTTGGAGGGGTAAGCGGGTATTACGGCGGGGCGGTAGATATCGTTATTATGCGGATAGTTGAGATAATGTATTCGTTCCCCACGTTATTCCTCATTATGATAGTTATCACTTTTCTTGGTCCTGACATTGTAAACGTAATGGTGATAATCGGGTTGACGAGCTGGGCGGGGTTGTGCCGTCTTGTAAGAGCGGAATTTCTGACGCTCAGAGAGCGGGATTTTGTCAGCGCCGCAAAAGTCCAGAAAGTTTCTAATATGCGCATCATATTTCGGCACATATTGCCGAATGCGATGGCTCCGGTCTATGTGAGCGCGACTTTGAGTGTAGGCGCCGCGATACTGATAGAGAGCGCGCTTAGTTTTCTTGGCCTCGGTGTCCAGATCCCAACGCCAAGCTGGGGTAACATATTAACGACCGGTAAAAACTATATTGACTACGCGTGGTGGCTTACTGTTTTTCCGGGATGCGCGATACTCGTAACGGTTCTCAGTTTCAATTTGATAGGTGAATCCCTGCGTGAGATGCTGGATCCGCGGCTTCAAAGGGCAATAAAGCCATCAGCCATCAGCCTTCAGCTGACAGCTAAAGAAAAGGAAGGGCAGCAAAGCGCGGAACGCAAGACGCGCATGGCGAGAGCGCGGGGGTCAAGGGGGCAAATGAGAGCAGATAAAGCGATACTTGAGATAAAGGATCTAACAGTCATGATCGGCGCGAACAGGGTAATAGACAATGTGAATTTTTCGCTTCTCTCAGGCGGGATCACAGCGCTTGTCGGTGAATCGGGAAGTGGAAAGACCATGATAGCCCTGTCGATAATGGGCATCCTGCCCGTGATCGCTCGGCTTGACAATGGTGAAATATTGTTTCGAGGGAAAAATCTGCCGGAAGCCCATAGTGAAGAAATGAGACGTATGCGCGGGAATGATATAGCGATCGTTTTTCAGGAACCGTTTACGGCACTTAATCCTGTAATGAAAGTGGGATCACAGATAGCCGAGGCTATTGCGGCCCATAGTGGTCTTTCAAAAATCGCTATAAATGAACGTGTATGTGAACTTCTCGGAACCGTAAAGTTGCCGCCTGCGGTGATCTCACGTTATCCCCACGAATTATCAGGAGGAATGCGGCAGAGAGTGATGATGGCCATGGGGCTTTCTTGCGATCCGTCAGTGCTGGTGCTTGATGAACCGACGACCGCGTTAGACGTGTCGGTTCAAAAGCATATTCTTGATCTTATAAAACAGATACAGGATGCGAGAAAAATGGCCGTCCTTTTCATTACGCATGATTTTTCCATTGTGAACACAATAGCGGATAGGGTGTGTGTAATGCGGGAGGGGAAGCTCATTGAGCAAGGGACTAAGGATGATGTGATCAAGAAGCCTCGTCATGAGTATACCCGGCAGTTGATAGCTTGTATTCCGAAACTGGGAGACAGGCGCCAGCGCCTGCCGGTGGTAGAGGATAAGGTGTCGACATAGATATGATCCAGATAACCGGACTAAAAAAGTATTTCTATGAGAAGAAGACTCTGTTCGGAAAAACAGGAGAGCGCGTCAAGGCTGTCGACGGCGTGAGTTTTTCTGTACCGCAGGGGAAAACATTCGGACTTGTTGGCGAGTCAGGTTCTGGTAAAACTACTGTTGCCCGGTTAATTTCGGGTATACTCACGCCCGATGCAGGCAGTATATCCATTGGCGGTAACGTTGATATCGTATTCCAGGATCCGGAAAGTTCTCTAAATCCTCGTATGCGCGCAGGCGATATTATCGGAGAATCTCTCCGTGTTAAGGGAGTTTCGAGAAAGGAGATAACCGAAAGGGTACGGGACGCGCTTAGAGAGGTGAGCATTAAGGATCCGGAGAGCAACGGGCGCTATCCATATCAGTTTTCCGGCGGAGAACGGCAACGAATTGCGATCGCTAGAGCCATCATATGTCGTCCCGCGGTGATAATTCTTGACGAACCGGTATCCAGCCTTGATGTATCGATCCAGGCAAGTGTTCTCAATCTTTTAAAGGATATACAACAAAAGCTGGGGTTAACATATCTTTTTATTTCTCACGACCTCAGGGTAATTGAGTTCATGTCGGATACAGTCGGCGTGATGAAGGATGGGCGCTTGGTAGAGGTTGCCTCTCGTGATGACATATATCTCGCGCCACAAAACGCGTATACCCGCCATCTGCTTGATTCGATCCCGGAAATATAATAGTCAACTTTTAGATGATTCCGCGGTAGGAGTGAATAATTATTCGCCCTTGAAATTACAAAGGGCGAAAGATTTTTCGCCCCTACGATTCGCTATTCACCATGCACCATTCACGACCTTCACCAATTCACGACTTGATTTTGATTGTGAAATTTGGTAAAATCTTCCTTCAGGTGTGGTAAGTAACGCGCGATAACAAGGAGATTTTATGGGATATACCGTAGGCGAGAAGATCCTGCTGGCACATGCGCCAGGTGCAAAAAGTATTGCTCCCGGGGATTTTATAATGGCGAAAGTGGATTTTTGCTTTGGTAACGATATAACCGCCCCTATTGCTATTCAGGAATTCAAGAAGCTTGGCAAGAAAAAAGTATTTAATCAGAAGAGAATAGCGCTCATTCCCGATCATTTTCTTCCGGCCAAAGACATGCGTAGCGCGAACCAGGCGGCGGTGCTTAAGAAATTCGCAAAAGAGTATGGGATTGTCAATTATTTCGAGATAGGCGAAATGGGAGTTGAACATGCTCTTTTGCCGGAGAGGGGATTGATACTTCCGGGTGACCTTGTGGTAGGCGCCGATTCGCATACCTGTACGCACGGGGCCCTCGGGGCTTTCACCACGGGTGTGGGCAGTACAGATCTGGCATACGCAATGGCGACGGGGCAGTGCTGGTTCAAAGTTCCGGAGACGATAAAACTGGTGTTCAAAGGTAGGACCAGAAAGTGGGTGTGCGGGAAAGACCTTATTCTTCATGCTATAGGTGACCTTGGTGTGGCGGGCGCCAGATACAAGTCTCTTGAGATAACAGGAGATACAATTGATCAATTGCCCATGGATGATCGTTTTACGATGTGCAATATGGCTATAGAGGCCGGTGCGAAGAACGGCATAATATGCGCGGACAAAACCACCGAAAGTTATGTAAAAAAAGCTGTCAGAAAATACAAACAACAACGAAAGGCATATAAGGTGTACAAAAGCGATGAAGACGCCGTTTACGCGGATGTTCGTGAATACAATACTTCTAAACTGGAACCTGTTGTGGCTTCTCCGCATCTTCCATCGAACGCACTGCCGATTAGTGAACTTAAAAACATTAAGATTAATCAAGCCGTGATAGGTTCATGTACCAACGGAAGGATATCGGACCTAAAACAGGCCGCGGCGGTACTCAAAAACAGAAAAGTAGATCCTAATACCCGCCTCATCATTATACCTGCCACGCAGGCAATATACAAAGAGGCGGTACAGGAAGGTTATGCCGAAACGTTCATCAAGGCCGGCGCTGTTTTTTGTACCCCAAGTTGCGGCCCGTGCTTGGGTGGGCATATGGGCATTTTGTCTGAAGGCGAGGTGGCCATAGCCACAACGAACAGAAATTTTGTCGGCAGGATGGGGCATCCAAAAAGTTTTGTGTATCTATCAAATCCGGCCATTGCCGCGGCAAGCGCTGTTAAGGGCAAGGTCGCGCATCCGGCGGATCTGTAGGAGCCATCAGCTGTCAGCGAAAAAAGGGCCAAGGGGAAAGAGGCGAGGGGCATCCCTCGACTTCGCTCCCCTCGGCTTCGCTCCCCTCGGCTTCGCTCCCCTCGGCTTCGCTCGGGACAGGCGGGACAGGCGGGACAAAAAGTGAAGAGTGATGGGTGACGCTGAGAACTGAAGACTGACGAAGGAGCGATATGAAGCTAAAAGGTAAGGTTTTTAAATTCGGCGATGACATAAATACCGATGAAATAATCCCGGCGCGGTATTTAAACACATCGGATCCAGATGAGCTGGCGCGTCATTGCATGGAAGACGCTGATCCCGGTTTTGTAAAGAGGAAGCAATCGGGAGACATTATTGTTGCCGGAGAGAATTTTGGATGCGGATCAAGCCGTGAACACGCGCCTATCGCGATCAAAGCATCCGGCATATCATGTGTGATCGCGAAGAGTTTCGCCAGGATATTTTATCGCAACGCCATAAACATAGGGTTACCGATATTTACGTGTCCTGCGGCCGCTCTCGCCTTGAAACAAGGGTGCCAAGCAGCAGTGGATGCTAATAACGGAACCATATCGAAATCCGGACAAAAAAAAATTTATCAATCAGAGATCTTTCCTGGGTTTATAAGAGATATCATGAAAACCGGGGGGCTTATGGCATATGCGAGAAAGAGTAAGTAGTCCATGGTCCACAGTCCACAGATCGAAAGGAGAGAGGCTAGAGGCAAGGGGCAAGAGTAACAAGAAGTGTCAAAGTGTCATCGCTCACTTCGTTCGATAGTATCAAAGTGTGAAGAAAGAAAAATAAGGCTTATATCCGAATGCTATACGCCAGTTGAGTGAATCGAAAAACATAGGAGATGAGAATGTACAAGATAGCTGTTATCCCCGGTGACGGAACAGGCCCGGAAGTTATTGCCGAGGGGCTGAAAGTCCTGGACGCTGTGGGATTAAAATATGAAAAGATCATGTATGACGTGGGTGCTGAGCGTTATAAAAAAACCGGCGAAGTGCTCCCCGATTCTGTTCTGGACGAACTCAGAACAGTTGACGCCATATATCTCGGTGCTGTTGGCCACCCGGATGTGAAACCGGGCATATTGGAGCAGGGGCTTTTGTTGAAGCTGAGATTTCGCCTGGAACAGTATATAAACCTGCGTCCCGTGAAATTATATCCGGGTGTTTGGACACCCATTAAGAATAAGGGGCCGGAAGATATTGATTTCGTAGTTGTAAGAGAAAATAATGAGGGGCTATATGTCGGAGAGGGCGAATTCATCGACAAAGATACGCCTGATGAAGTCGCGATACAAATATCCAGGAATACCAGAAAAGGTGTGGATCGTTGTCTGGAGTACGCGTTCGACTATACAAAACGCCGCAATAAGGGGAACACACTCACGCTGGTAGGTAAGACAAATGTTCTGACATACGCGTTCGATCTGTGGGAAAGGGCCTTCAATGAGATGGGGGAAAAATATCCGTCCATAAAAAGAGATTATGCCCATGTTGACGCGACATGCATGTGGATGCTCAAGAACCCGGAATGGTTTGATGTTCTTGTGACAGACAATATGTTCGGTGATATTATCACGGATCTTGGGGCCATGACACAGGGAGGAATGGGAATAGCCGCCGGAGGCAATATCAATCCGAAAGGTGTTTCCATGTTCGAGCCTATCGGGGGTTCAGCTCCCAAATACACCGGAAAGAATGTTATCAATCCTCTGGCCGCGATATGTGCCGCGAGTATGATGCTGTCAGAATTGGGTGAACAGGATATGGCCGACAAAATCGAAAATGCCGTTATGGATATAACTGCCAACAAACTTAAGAGCTTGTCGGCCGGGAAGATGGGCTACTCCACTCAGGAAGTTGGAGATCTTGTAGTTGCGGCATTGTGATACATTCGGCGGCGTCCTTCACTATCGCTCCCCTCGCTTGCGCTCCCCTCGACTTCGCTCGGGACAAGCGGGACAGGCAGGAAAGGCTAAACCCCGCCGTTTACGGCGGGGATACATGTGAGCCGCCTCAGTATGAATCCCTACATGGGAACCCCGGGCTTCAGCCAGGGGAGTTGAAAGGATTCATTAGTCGATAGTCCATGGACCACAGTCCACAGAATGAAAGGCGAGTGGCAAGATAGTTGTTAGTCGCTGGTTGTTAGTTTTTAGAGTTTCATTAGATACTCTGAGAACCGAAAACCAGAAACTAAAAAGCTGATGGCTGATAGTTTACAGTAGATGACGGATAGCAAAAGATGGATACTATGCTTAAGAAGAAAGAAAAGTACAATGTGGCGATAATGGGCGCGACCGGCGCGGTAGGCACGCAATTTCTTTCCATACTTGACGAAAGAAATTTTCCGATAGATGAACTGCGCCTGCTTGCGAGTGAGAGGTCAAAAGGCAAAATTATAACTTTCAGGGGTAAGGAACATAAGGTGCAGGTTGCGGGAGAAAATTCTTTTTCCGGAATAGATATTGTCCTTGCTTCGGCCGGTGCGTCAAGAAGTAAAGAGTTTTTGCCGGCTGCCGCAGGCGCGGGAGCGGTATGTGTCGATAATTCAAGCGCGTTTCGTATGGATGAGGAAGTTCCGCTTGTTGTGCCGGAAGTGAACCCTCACGCGGTAAAGACCCACAAAGGTATAATTGCGAACCCGAATTGTTCAACAATACAGATGGTGCTGCCGCTTTCGGTAGCGCATAAGGCCGCAGGTTTAAAGAGAGTCGTAGTGTCAACGTATCAGTCAGTTTCAGGTGCGGGTCAAAATAACATCCTGGAGTTAGAGCGTCAAGTAAAAGGCCTTTGTGAAAAGGCGTCTCACTACAGCGCGGGGGAGCACACGGTATCTCCTTGTGAAGTAAATAAATTCCCTTATCAGATCGCGTATAATCTTATTCCGCAAATAGATGTTTTTCTAGAAAACAACTATACGAAGGAAGAGATGAAGATGGTTGAGGAAACGCGCAAGATCCTTGAAATACCTGACCTCGCGGTTACTGCTACGTGCGTGAGAGTGCCGGTATATTATGCCCACTCTGAAAGCGTAAACATCGAAACGCAAAAAAAGATCTTCGCGAAAGAACTGGCGGAACTTCTAAGGAAATTTCCCGGTGTTACTGTTGTTGATGATCCGGAGAAGGCGCAATATCCCATGCCGCTTAATGCGGAAGGAAAGGATGACGTTTTCGTAGGACGCATCAGGAACGATGAATCTGTGGATAACGGTATAAACATGTGGGTGGTTTCTGACAACCTGAGAAAAGGCGCCGCGTTAAATACCATACAGATCGCGGAACTTCTCATATGAACACCGTGAAGCTTGCCATTGCCTACGATGGTACCGATTACAGGGGCTGGCAGGTGCAGGCAAGCGGTAAGACCATTCAAGGCGAAATAGAAAAAGCCATAAAAAAGATCTTTGGTAAAGATCACCGCCTCCATGGCTCAAGCCGTACTGATTCCGGTGTTCATGCTGCCGGTCAGGTCGCGCATTTTAAAACTTCAAATATGATACCCGCGGACAAAGTGCCGGCCGCGTTAAATTCCGTGTTACCCAAAGATATCGCCATTCTTAAAGCGGAATATGCGGAAAAAGAGTTCCATTCCCGTTTCGATGCCAGATCAAAACAGTACCGGTATCGGATTTTTTGCTCGCGAGAGAAAGATCCATTTAATCAGCGATATGTCTGGTGTCTTTCGTATTGGCTGGACCTTTCGCTTATGAAAAAAGAGGCCGAAGTACTCATCGGGAGACATGACTTTAAGGCGTTTCAGGCCAGCGATAAAAAGGAGCGGAGCTCTACGAGGAATATCCTTCACTTGGACATAGTTAAAAAAGGATCTTTCATCACGATCAACATAGAAGCCGATGGTTTTTTGTATAATATGGTACGAAACATTGTCGGCACTCTCGTCGACATCGGAAGAGGACACCTTCCGCCCGGAAGCATGAAGAAGATCCTTGATAGCCGGGACCGTACGCAGGCCGGGCCTACCGCGCCGCCCGAGGGTTTGTGTCTTAGAGAAGTGAAATATTAGCCGTATCAGGTATCATCTTTTAGTATTGAGTATTGCTCTCACTGTTCATATCAGATGGTTCTTTCTGGAGAATACAGTACCGTTTATCAAATCAATCCCACACCTGTACCCTTTTTCAAAAAGGTTGTAAAGGGGACAGGTCTAAGATTGCAACCAGGGACAGATCTGGGATTGAAAATGTACCGGATCTGGGATCAATTTCGCACCAGTCCCCGATAATTCTTTTTTTCTTTGGCAAAGGTTTAGGATAACGGGTATAATGTGAGTATTATGATAGCAAAAATAGTAGGTTCATTCTGGATCATTTTCGGCGCGTTGTGGCTAACTAAACCGGAGATCTTAAGAAACAGACTTAAGCGCAAAATGACCCGCAAGGCGCGAAGGATCGTTTTCGGTTTTGTCATCGTATTCGGTTTGATGCTGGCAGGGAGCGTGCTAAAAGCCCC
Organism: Candidatus Omnitrophota bacterium; assembly: GCA_018813285.1. Lineage (GTDB taxonomy): Bacteria > Omnitrophota > Gorgyraeia > Tantalellales > Tantalellaceae > JAHJBY01. The sequence goes on along the minus strand of JAHJBY010000081.1, from coordinate 4,436 downwards.
CGGCATCCTCGCCAAAATGATCGGAATAATCGGCCTCATCATAACAATACGGGCCATTATGCTTCTAACATCAAAAACTTCGGAAAAAGTGTTAGAATGGTGGGCAAATAAACCCTTGATGTTTTTCCGCATTTGGGGAGCTGTTGTTCTTCTATTAGGATTGGCCGCGTTTATTATTTGAGGTTCTACATGCTTTTATGTACATGGTCCAACCTCATTTAATATCAGCCTACCGGACACGTTCGGTTTTTTGTAAATGGATCGTTGTTACAATTATTTCGCTATTTTTTTCGCGGACATTGAGCTCATTGGGCCCTTGCCGCTCATTGGGCAATACTTTATTTTCAGTGCTTTTGCGCCAGCCGAGATAACCACGAAAATAATTATTAACGCGACGATCTGCAGAAATAATTTATTACTCATAATCCCCCCCCCTTGTTTCTTCCAAGTATATACGTCATGGCTGAAGTTTTCAAATCTTAGGTGAAATAACTTGACGCCGGCCGATAATGGCAATAAGGTTGGTGTATGGGTGAGACGTTTAAAGGCAAGATCGAACGGATCGACGCGTACAGGTGGCCAATGCCGCGCATCTTCCGGGCATTGTTCGGGCGTCTATGGCGATGCCGGATATACACTGGGGATACGGTTTGCCCATCGGCGGTGTTATCGCTACCGATATCGACTCAGGAGGCGTTATAACCCCCGGCGCTATTGGGTTCGATATTAACTGTGGTGTCCGGCTTATCAGGACTGACCTTGCGGAAGAAGATGTCAGGCCGCGTATAAAAGAACTGATCGAGACGCTTTTTCGTGACGTACCAACTGGTGTCGGATCTACGGGTGATATCAGGCTTGATTCTAAAAGCGGGAAGCGGATATTGGTAGAAGGAGCCGCGTGGGCCGTTAAAGAAGGATACGGATTGCCTGAGGATATAGATCATTGTGAGGAAAGAGGCGCGCTGGCAGGTGCTGACCCTTCAAAAGTTTCACCCTGGGCGTATCAACGGGACCAGGCGCAGTCGGGAACCCTGGGTTCCGGGAATCATTTTTTAGAAGTACAAGTGGTTGATGAAGTGTTCCGGGATGACGCGGCGAAAGCCTTTGGCATAAAAAAGGGTCAAGTGACACTGATGATACATACTGGTTCCAGAGGATTTGGGCATCAAATATGCGTGGAGTACGCGGAGAAGATGGTGCGTTTGGTAAAAGAGTCGGGGATAATGGTGCCGGCAGATTGATATCACGGCACATGGCGAAGAAAGTAACAAAGCATAGGGATATCGCGCGTGAACTCCAGCAAAAAGGCATTATTGTGAGGTATACCGGAAGAAACACATTGCACGAAGAGGTGTCGGACGCCTACAAAGACATAAGCGATGTTGTGGATGTTGCTCTGGGAGCGGGGATATCTGAAAAGGTTGCCAGGATGCGCCCGCTGGGGGTTATTAAGGGATAACTGATCACGCCAAAGTTGCATATTAAAGTAACTCATGATATAAAAGATGTAGCTGAATACTTTAACTTTTAAAGAAAAAGGACGAAATATGCTTGATCCTAAATTTATCAGAGAACATCCGGATATGGTGAAAAAAGCGCTCCGGGATCGAAATACTAAACTGAATATTGACGATTTCTTGGTGCTGGACAAGAAAAGGCGGGAGATCATCAGTAGAGCGGAGGATATGAAGAGACAGAAAAATGAGGCATCGAAAAAGATCGGGGCCATGATCCGGAAAAAAGAAGACGTTACCTCCGTAAAAGCCGAAGTCGCCGGCATATCCAAAGAGATCGAAGTTATCGATGTTAAGTCGCGCGAAATCAATGACGAATATCAAGAGTTTTTGGATTCTATACCAAATATACCGCATGAAAGCGTGCCTGTCGGTTCCGGCGAGGCCGATAATAAGCTAATAAGGGAAGAGGGCGCTCGGCCGAAATTTTCATTCAAGCCGAAGGACCATGTTGAGCTTGGCGGCGGAGGAAGGCTTTTTGACCTTGAGCGATCCGCGAAAATAACAGGATCCGGTTTTCCCCTTTACGTTGGCGCGGGCGCGAAACTTTCGCGTGCGCTTATTAATTTTATGCTGGATGTTCATACGAAGGAACACGGATACAAGGAAATGCTTCCGCCGCTTTTAGTGAACGGCGGAAGTATGCGCGGAACGGGACAGCTTCCCAAGATGGCGGATGATATGTATAAAACAGAAGGTGAGGGGCTATATCTCATACCTACGGCTGAAGTTCCTCTTACAAATATTCATGCGAATGAATGTCTGGCGGAGAATGACCTTCCTGTCTTGTACGCCGCTTACACCGCGTGTTTCAGAAGAGAAGCCGGTTCTTACGGTAAAGATACCAGAGGCATAACCCGTGTACACCAGTTTGACAAAGTGGAAATGGTGAAATTCACCAAGCCGGAGGATTCTATGGCCGAGTTCGAGACACTTCTCGCGGATGCCGAAGACATAATAAAAAGACTGGGCCTCGCGTACCGCGTTATGGAGTTATGCACCGCCGATATAAGTTTCGCGGCGCATAAGTGTTATGATATTGAGCTGTGGTCACCCGGCACAGACCGATGGCTTGAAGTGTCGAGTTGTTCTGTGTTTTCGGATTTTCAGGCAAGAAGGGCGAACATTAAATACCAACCGTCTGACAAAAACCAGAAACCCAGATTTGTTCACACATTAAACGCTTCCGGCGTGGCTTTGCCAAGGCTTGTGATAGCCCTTATTGAAACCTATCAGGAAAAGGATGGGGCTATCAAAATACCGGATGTTCTGGTGCCGTATTTCGGAGCTCAAAGAATCGAAAGCTGATAGTTATGATGAAAGTGTTAAAAACTTTTGTCGGTATTTTACTTATCCCGTTAGGGTTCGGGACAGCCCGGGCATTTTATCGTCAAATATCAGGATTAAGCGGGTTCAGCAACTCTTTTCTGGTAATGGAGAGAGGTGTATTGGCCTATCTTTTGTTTCATGTGTTGATCATACGGCCGGTATACATTTATGTTGTTGGGCACGAATTTATGCACGTCATAGCGACATGGCTTTGCGGCGGCCGAATAGAATCATTCCGGGTGATGCCGTCCGGCGGAAGCGTGACGACATCCAAAACCAACATATTCATCGAATTAAGCCCCTACTTCATTCCTATATACACCCTGTTATTGGGGCCGATCTTCATGATATTAAGGGCGAGTATTTTTGGGTTTATCAACCTGAATTTTATTTTTTTGTTTTTGATCGGTTTTACGCTCACATTTCATTTTGTAATGACGACCGAAGTGCTTAAAATGCGGCAATCTGACATAGCAAAATCCGGTATTATCCTTTCACTTGTGTTTATTTTCACCTTGAATTTAGTATCGGTTATGGCGGTATTTTGCCCGCTTTTCTCGGGATTATCATTCATAGTGTTTATAAAGAGCGCGGTCGTCTACACAGCGGCCGCGTATGGGTTTGTGTATCAGCACGCACAGGGTCTGGCGCATGGTTTGATACAGGGCGTGGCGCGGTAAATTATCCGTTGCTTATCAGAGCATATTTAAAAACGTGATCGATTATGCAAGAAACAATATGAAAAACGAAAGGGGAGCATCATGAGTGCGCAATTAGATGACGTAAAGATCTCGCGGGCAATAATCGAGACGTATGGCAAAAAGCTTATCGAACATTTAAATGTGGATGTGGCGATAGTAGGGGCCGGGCCGGCCGGATTATGCTGCGCGTATTACCTGGCTAAAAAGAGAAAAAAAGTCGCCGTTTTTGAAAGAAAATTGTCGGTCGGAGGAGGAATGTGGGGCGGCGGTATCATGTTCAATGAAATAGTTGTCCAGCCGGAAGCAAAGAAAATATTAGATGAATTTGATATTCGCGCGACTTTATACGAAAAAGGATATTATATGGCCGATTCCGTTGAGGCCGTATCAACTTTATGCTCCAAAGCGGTTAAAGCCGGCGCGGGTATTTTTAACCTTATAAGCGCTGAAGATGTAATGGTGCGGGGGAAACGGGTCTCTGGTCTTGTGTTGAACTGGACGGCGGTTGAAATGGCGAATCTTCACGTTGATCCGATCACAATGAGCGCGAAGTTTGTTGTGGACGCAACGGGACATGCCGCGGAAGTCGCGCGCATTGTTGAGAGAAAAACCGGAATAAAACTTAGAACAAAGACCGGCAAGATTATTGGCGAGGGATCTATGCATGCTGAAAAAGCCGAGATGGTCATAATGAAAAATTCAAAAGAACTTTGCCCCGGATTATATACGGCAGGCATGTGCTCTAATGCTGTGCATGGGGCGAACAGAATGGGTCCGATCTTCGGTGGGATGTTGCTTTCCGGGAAAAAGGTCGCTGAGGATCTTTTAGGAAAATTAAAATAGCGCGGTGAGATACAATGAGACGGTATTTTTTTGACAACCGGCATTTAAG
>JAHJBY010000080.1 GCA_018813285.1 Candidatus Omnitrophota bacterium | reverse complement strand
GACATATTGTTCACGTACGCTATCCGCCTTCCTATACAAGAGTTTCAGGTCCTCAAGCTCTAAATCCAACAGATGAACGACTTGTTCTCTGGATAGCAACGTATCATTATCGATCGCTTCTAATATATCTGTTATCGACATTTTATTCATTTTTTGAAAAACAAGGACACCTTACTTTATGTTCTTGCGCAATATGAGGAGATTCTTATCGTTAACGCGTGTGTGCGTGACATTATCCATAAGTTCCCGGATAAGCAACACTCCCATCCCGGAATTCAGCCTATCCTCTATCGGTTTTTCAATATCCGGCATGGGTTTATCTAATGGATTGAACGGTTGGCCGTCATCCAGAATCTTCGCGGCCAGTTGTCCTTCTTCCATCGCGATGTTAACAGCAATATTATGTTCCTTATTGTCGTCATAGGCGTAAGAAATAATATTCACAACAGCTTCCTCTATCGCAAGGTTAAGATCGAACATCACTTCTTTCGATAAGCCATGTTCTTCGGCGAATTCTCCAATAACCGCCTCTATTTTATGGATCTCCGATAAGTTGTTTTTCAAGACCAGCACCTTATCCTCCCGATGTTCGGTTATGTCACTATTGCCATCCGGAGAAAACCTCAAAACGACGATAGTAATATCATCTGATTGTTTCGCGCCCCCGGTAAACGCTTTGATCTTCCGCAATGTCATCCGGGCCAATTCCCCGGCAGATCTCCTGCCGCAAGCGGAAACCTCTTTTTTTAACCTCTCCTCGGAAAATTGCCGGCGATCAGTGTTAAAAGCTTCCGTAACGCCATCGGTATACATGTAGATCATATCCCCGGGACGCAATGTCAGTTTTTCGGTCTTATACTCCGCGTTCTCAAAGACGCCTATAATCGGGCTGCCTGTACAGTCGGAAAAAGCGTTTTCTCCTCCCCTCTGGATCAAAAGGAACGGATTATGCCCGGCATTAACGTACTCGACCACGCCGGTCTGTATGTTGAACAATTAAAAGATCTCGCTGAATCAATAAAAATTAAGCTGGAAGATGACAGCCAATATCTCTTGTTCAGCCCCGAGGAAATAGCGCGTACAAAAGAAAAGCCCACTCAGAATATTACAGAAGATGATTACAAAGTTAACCTGAAGAATCTTAAAGAAGAACAAAGAGTGGTTAGCGGTGTCCATGATATTTATGGGTCTTTATTTGATGAACTGGGGTATAAAAATGTAATTAAAAATCCAGAGCGCAACGACGCCAGCGTGGATATGCTTGAAGAAGATTTTGGCATAAGTATGGATTTAAACAGAGTTTATCAGATGATGGATAGATTGGATACGACAGCTATAGACAAATTAAAACGATCTGGCGTATGAGAATACCGCTAAACTCTTTAAGGGTAAAATAGATGTAATGTGTGATTTTGTACCGTTTTGCGTTTTATTTTAGTTGACAAACACTACTTATAAGTAGTATACTTGCTGTGGGAGGTAACAATGAAAAATAAAATTTCTTATATCAAAAACGCGCAAAGAAGTATAACGGATATGATAACGAAGAAATTCAAAAAGTACTATTTAACCGGCGGTACGGCTTTGTCTTTTTATTTTGATCAACGGTTTTCGGAAGATTTAGATTTTTTCACGCAGGAATATAGAAAAGAGGACCCGGAAAAAGTAATGAAGTTTGTTTCTAAAAAGACCGGTTTGGCGTTCAGGCTCGAAGCTGAACAGGATGCCCCGGACTTGATACCGATGAAGGTGTATTTTTTAGAGCTTAAAAATGAATGTTTTTTGAAAATAGACTTTGTCCTGGATTTCCGGGAGAATATTAAGGAAATAAAAAATGGCCTACATTCTGTGGATGATATCTATTGTAGAAAAATATACGCTGCTGTAGGCACGATTAAAAAACAAGATGATACAGGTAAAGTGATTTATGCCGGTCGGCAGAGTGTGAAAGATTTTTTTGATCTTTATTACCTGTCAAAGCATTATAAACTTTTGTCGGAATTTTTCTTTGAATATTTTTCTTATGATAAAGCGGAAAGCCTTATTGCCTGGCACAGAGGGTTTAACAGGGTGGATCTGAAGACCGAGCTATTAGATTTGGTGGCCGATATTAATACCGCCAAAGCAATAAAACATTTGGATGATGAGATTTTGAAAAAGCTGCCGGAAAAATTGATGTGAGGTGATGTAAAATGAAGGTAAACTGGTTATGGGACAGCCGCCTGAAAGAAAGTGCGGCGAAAAAAATCTTAAAAAACGCGGAACACGCTAAATTTGACATCTACGCGGAAAAACTTCTTTCCCGGGTCGGCGATCCCAAGATGGTTTTTGGTATTATCGATAAGGTGGTTTTTTGTAAAAAGTGGCCGCGCATAAAAAAACGGATGCGAAAAGACCGCTGGCTTAACAATAGAGTGACTTTTTGGCAGACAATGTACGAGTGTATCCACGAACAGTTGAAAAAGCAGGGAATCAAAATAAGGAGCTCGCAAGAAACAGAGCTGCCGGCGAAAAGAATGAAACTGGCACAACAGATCAGAGCTATACGAATAAAATCGGGTTACACTCAGAAGGATCTGGCTGAAAAACTCGGTGTAATTCAACAATATATTTCTAGAATTGAAAACGGACATGAAAATTTTTCGATAGATACTTTAACACGAATAGCTGATGTTTTTGGTAAAAGGTTGGTTGTTAAGTTGAAGTAGAGGGCTAAATGCGTAATAAAAGTCCTCAAGGAAATTAAGGCCGCAGTACCCGTGGAATTACAGACGTGGGGTTTGACGGTTGCGAATGTACAAAATCAGGACCGCGTAACGTCCCCTTTTATGATCTTCAAGCAACTAGCGTGAGTCGGGAAAAACAGCAAAAAAATCTTATTTTTTGCGCGGTTTTTAGATTTCACGAGAATGACAGAAGGTGGGCTAATTCTTTTTTAAAACTAACTATTATAGTTTTCTTTACTCTAAAAATCTTTGCTTCAAAGAATGTCCGGGACCCTTGCCGGGGAAGCGCCCCAGCGCCTTTATCCTACCTATGACACACGCGGCACAATCATCTCCACTTTCATCTACACATGGCTTACCCGGATAAAGTAAATAATTCTTCCGGTATTTTGCGCCTGTAGCATTAGGCATGAATATATTCGCTCCAGCCTGAAGAGCTCTGTCGCGCCCGTCAGAAAACACAGCGTCATAAGCTGTTGTGGCCGGTATATGGGCTTTCTTATTTAGAAGCCTCAAAATAGCGATAACTTTAACGAACATGTCTTTGTTAAATGGGTTTTTCTTCCCGCTAAAAGGAGTTTTATCATGCGTAATAAAAGGGCCTATCCCGACCATATCAAGATCAAGTTTTGTGCAAAATATAATATCTTCCGCAAGGTCTTCTTTTGTTTCACCCGGCATGCCGATCAAAAAACCTGAACCGGTCTGAACGCCCAGATCCTTCAATATCCTGAGACAGCTGATCCTTTCATCAAGCGTATCATCCGGATGGCAATTTTTAAAAAGATCCACATTTGATGTTTCGAAACGGAGCAGATAACGATCCATACCTTTTTCTTTCCAATACGCGTAAGTATCTATATCGCGGGTACCGACAGACAGCGTAATAGCAAGATGGGTCTCTCTTCTAATAGCGGAAATGATATCACCCATGATCTCCCGGGTGTAATAAGGATCTTCACCGGACTGCAAGACCACCGTGGTTTGTTCACGTTTCTCGATATCTTTTGCTGTCTCGACAATTTCCCCTTGCGTCATCCTGTATCGTTCAACAGCGGCGTTAGCGCCTCGGATACCGCAATAGTTACAGTTCTTCCCGCAATAGTTCGAAAACTCTACAATGCCGCGGAGATAGATGTCATTGCCGACATATTGTTCACGTACGCTATCCGCCTTCCTATACAAG
>JAHJBY010000079.1 GCA_018813285.1 Candidatus Omnitrophota bacterium | reverse complement strand
GCGATCCGGCGTATGATCAAATAAAGTGGGAGGACGGGGGGACAGTAAACACTGTCGTTTCGTTGAAAGCACGGTCGTCGAATAATAGTGACATGCTAAGCGCATCCGATTGGGACGCTATCAGTGCGCATACTACAAGCGGGAGCAGCCTGTCCATCGGCAGCGGCAGGTATGTTCAAGTTCAGGCGGGACTTTCTACGGAACCATTCTGGGAGGTTAACAGCTCTCAAAAGAGTTATAAGACTTATATCGCGGATCAAACGGCACTTTCAGATTGGCAATTTCCGGCATCTCTGGCCGGAGACCCATACACGACGCGACTTAATTCGACGTGGGTGGATGACATTGAGATAGACTGGCCGGGGCAGGAGCGTATATGTGAAATTTCCGGGTATGTGGCGAAGAAAAACAGCTATGGGCGCGCGGAAGTTACTATCGATGGGTTACCATTGCTTAAGGTGTTAAGCACGTATATTTCGGTGTCAAAGGACATGCGCGGGACGGTGCTTAGCGCGGAAAACACCATTGAAGTGGAACCGCGGAATACCGGAAAATAAGAAAAGCGCGGGACGGTCTCAACGGAGTACAGGAAAATGAAGACGAAACGAGTGTTACATGAAGTTGCTTCCGCGGCAAGAAAGAAAAGCGGCATGGTGCTTGTGATGGTGCTGGGGTTTATGGCGCTTATGATCTTGAGCACAGTATCCCTGTCAACCATGATACAACAGGATGTGAATCTTATTCGCGGAGTAAAAGAAAAAGAGCAGGCTCGTTTCGCGGCCGAGGCCGGGATAAATCATGCCCTTGCCAGGATAGACGCCGATGGCTTTGCTTTGGGAACGGCTGCTACCATAAACAGCGATCCGGGATTATTTGATTCCGGTTCATATACCGTTACATTTTCTGAGCCTGTTTCAGATCGACATCTCATTACATCGACCGGTACTGTTTTGGGCGTAAGCAGGGCCGTAACGGTTGAGGTGGAAAGCGAGGAAGCTGTCAACCCCGCTACGGATTATTTTTCCGGGGCCGGTGGTAACATAAGCATAAAGCTGCATACGAACGTAACCGGCGCGATCATAACCGGCGATCTTCACGCCAACGGTGATGTCTCCCTCAGGGTGCAGAACAATGCCGAGTTGACTATTACGGGAGATGTTTCCGCCACCGGCACTGTTTCGACTGTTAGTCAGAGCGGGGGTACGTTGATCCTTAATGGAAATACCATTGACGGCGCTCCGGTGATCTCTTTTCCGATATTTGATTACAGCACGTACAGGACGGAGGCAGAAGATGTGGATAATCCGGGATCCGATGATTACTACGAAGGGGACCAGGTCTTTCCGTCCGGGCTTGTGACGTCGTCGCCGGCAAACGGGATAGTCTATGTCAATGGTAACGTATCTATAAGCGGACAATGCACGATCAACGGCGGCTTAATCGCCGATAATATTGCCATTGAGACAAACTCCAAGCTTCAGCAGAATAAGACCGCTCATAACAGGAATGTGATAATCGCAAGGACAGGTGATATCGTGGTTCGCGGACATCTGGCTGCCGGTGAGGCCATTGTTTATGCCAAACAGGACATATATACACACGAGAATTGGGGGCCCATCATCGATATAAGCGGTAGCATGATCGCCGAAGGCGATATAACTATGTGGAATGAAAAAGCCATAATTTACTATAACCACGTCAAACAAGCCCCGTTGGATATGACCGAAGAATCCGGAACAGCGAGTGTAGTTAGCTGGAACAAATAGAGCGTAGTTAGTCCACAGTCGATAGTCCATAGCACTTTGAGGGGCAAGGGGCGGAACGCGGAACGACATCTCGCCCGGCGTTTTGTGCCCGGTGTTATGCGTTGTGTATTAACCGAAACGCTTATTTACCTTGACAAGAAAAACACCTTTTGATAATATTAAGTTGTTTTTAGGTGGGTATTTTGTATCTAATTGAGTGTAACTGTTTGTTGTAGAATGACTTAACAATGAGAACCGCTTTAATGATTTACGAGCGGACAGGGAGAATGTAATGTACGCCATAATAGAGCTTAACGGGGATCAGGTAAAATGCGAAAAGAATGATGTTTTTACGGTCAACCATATTAAAGGACAGAAAAGTAAAACACTTAAGGTAAAAGAGGTTTTGTTCGGCAAGAAAGGGAATAAACACTATATCGGAGAGCCCTACGTAAAGGGTGCCTATGTGGAGTGTGATATCCTCAGAGAGAAACGTGATAAAAAAGTCATCGCGTTCAAATACAGGGACAGGAAAAGTTCACAGTCAAAGATCGGGCACAGGCAGGATTTGACGGAGCTTTGTGTTAAAGAGATACATTTTGAATAAAACTACGTCGCATCGGCCGATCATGATCGCCGGCGCGACGGTAGTTTAAGGAGAATAAGCTATGGCTCATAAAAAAGGACAAGGTTCATCGCGCAACGGCCGCGATTCAAATTCCCAGAGGCTTGGTGTTAAAACGTTTGGCGGCGAGATGGTTACGGCTGGAAGTATAATCATAAGGCAGAGAGGGACACGCCTAAAGCCGGGACTAAACGTCGGAAAAGGCAAAGATGACACCCTTTTCGCCAAATGCGGTGGAAAAGTCGATTTTGACGGCAGGCGTTTTGTAAATATCATTCCGGAATAGCATGTTGATAGATCAAGCCAAGATCTATGTCACAGGCGGGAAAGGCGGGAAAGGTTGTTCCAGCCTTTATAAGGATCTCTTTAATCGCAAAGGGGTGCCGGACGGTGGTAACGGCGGTGACGGCGGCGATGTGATATTCATCGGCGATCTCAACCTCGGAACTCTTCTTGATTTCAGGTACAATCAGCACTACCGGGCCAGTGACGGCGCTCACGGTGGATCAAACAACAAGCAAGGCCGAAAAGGGAGAGATCTTCATGTCAAGGTTCCGGTCGGCACGATCATAAGAGATGCTTCTGGCGGTTTTGTGATCCGTGACCTTTCCGAACCAGGTGAACAGGTGATAGCGATTCGCGGGGGAGCAGGCGGACGCGGCAACGGGGGGCGGCGCGGCGCGACCCCGGGTGAACCCGGATCCGAGAAGACGCTGCTTCTTGAACTAAAACTTGTAGCGGACGTTGGCATAATAGGTTTTCCAAACGCGGGTAAGTCGACCCTTATCTCTCGCATCTCAAAATCACATTCTAAAATAGCGCCTTATCCATTCACAACTAAGGATCCGAAACTTGGTGTGGTAAAGTTCGGAGATGATTCGTTCATTGTGGCGGATATGCCCGGATTGATAGAGGGCGCGCACGCGGGCCGCGGCCTTGGTGACAGGTTCCTGCGTCATATAGAAAGGACACGAGTTCTTGTGCACATGGTGGATGTTTGTCCGCTGGATGGCGGGAATCCGGCAGAGAATTATTTCAAGCTTGAAAAAGAGCTTGAGCTGTATAGTGCCGCGGTCGCCGCGAAACCAAGGGTGATAGTCGTTTCCAAGATGGATCTTTCAGGTTCCGAGGACGCGTTGTGTGAATTCAGGGATAAGGTCGGGAAAAAGGTGTTGGCCATTTCGGCGGTTAAAGGCGAAGGTTTGGAGGAGTTTATAGAAGTTGTGCACAAAAGGATAAAAAATGTTGAAAAAAATGAAAAGAGTAACAGTCAAGATCGGGACGAAAGTTTTGACTGGTTGTCAGAATAAAATCGACCTCCGCGTACTCGAAAATATCGCGGATCAAATATCTTCATTAATGGATAAGGGGATAGAGGTTATTGTCGTCTCTTCCGGAGCGATAGGGGCCGGGCTCGGCCTGCTTAAGCTCGGGGGAAAGAAAAAGTCGCTTTCAGAGCTTCAGGCCGTCGCCAGTGTTGGACAAAATCATTTGATGAATATGTATAACGACTGTTTCAGCAAGCGGGGATACGTTGCCGGACAAATATTATTGACCCAGGAGGATTTTGATAACCGCCGGCGATTTTTGAATATCCGGTACACATTGAATACGCTTTTGAAACATAAGGCCGTTCCTATCATAAATGAAAACGATTCCATATCCACGGAAGAGATCAAATGCGGAGATAATGACAGGCTCTCATATCTCGTTTCGGATCTTGCGGCGTCTGATATGTTGATAATTTTAACCGATGTGGAGGGACTTTGCGATCGTGATAACAAACTGGTGAAGCATGTGCGTAAGATCAACGCCGAGGTGATGTCTTTATGCCGACGACGCAAGGGTTGCGCGGAAAGCACAGGAGGCATGATAACAAAAATTGAGGCAGTGAAGAACGCCACACGTTCCGGCATAACCTGTGTTATCGCGGGAGGGCGGAAAAACAACGTTATACTTGATATCATCGAAGATAAGGCCGCGGGCACGCGTTTTGATGCCGCCGCAAAGAAAGAGATATCCGCGCGTAAACGCTGGATAGGTTATACGACCAGGCCCAAAGGGAAAGTGATAGTGGACTCAGGGGCCGCCGCGGCAATAAGCGGCGGAAAGAAAAGTCTTCTTCCCAGCGGTATTCTCGGCGTAAGCGGCAAATTCACCGATGGAGACGTGATCGACGTAGTGGCGGAAAATAAAATACTTCTGGCCAAAGGGCTTACCAACTATACTTCGCTTGCGATCGATAAGATCAAAGGGTTGAGAACAGATAGCATTGAGAAAGTGCTTGGGTACAAGGATTATGATGAGGTTATTCACCGGGATAATCTGGTCGTTATAGAGGATTGAAGATAGAGGCGAGAGGCGAGAGGCACGAGGCTAGAGTAACAGGAAGTGTCAAAGTGTCATCGCTCACTTCGTTCGCTAGTATCAAAGTGTGAAGAAAGAAAAATAAGGCTTATATTCGATGCTGCTATATTCTGATCCTCTGACACTCTGATACTTTGACACTCTGACACTTTAACATAGAAGCGACGTTATTTGGGTTCAAGAAAAAGCTGAAAACTGAGTGACGGGGGCGAATGGGTAAAGATACAATGAAGAACATTGTAACGAAAGCACGAAAAGCCGCAAGGGGCCTTAGTATTCTTTCCACTGCCGAGAAGGATAGGATACTCCTTGCAATGGCGAAAGGTATAGATTCCGCGGCGGATTGGATCAAAAAGGCGAATGCCGAGGATGTGGAACGAGCCGGAAAGAGCGGAAAGAATTCCGCTTTTATTGACAGGCTTAAATTAGACGCAGAACGTATTGATGGTATCTCGCGGATGATAAGGAAAGTCGCGGAGTTAAAAGACCCTATCGGTGAAGTGCTGGAGAGATTAGAGAGGCCGAACGGACTTGTGATAGAAAAAGTGCGTGTTCCGATAGGTGTTATCGGTATTATTTATGAATCGCGCCCGAATGTAACAGCTGATTGTACGGCACTATGCTTTAAGTCAGGAAACGCTGTCATTTTAAGGGGCGGGAGTGACGCCATTTCATCGAATAAGGCGATATATAATGCCATGAAAGAAGCCGCTTCCGCCGCGGGATTGACGGAGGACGCGTTCATTCTTGTTGAAGACACTTCGCGGGAACTGGTGGATGATATGCTCAATTCTTCAGGCGGTATAGACCTTATTATGCCCCGCGGGGGCGAATCGCTCATACGGCAGGTGGTCGAGAAAAGCCGCGTTCCGGTGATAAAACATTATAAGGGCATATGCCATGTTTATGTGGATGAGCACGCGGATCTGAGTATGGCGGAGGAGATATGTTATAACGCCAAGGTTCAGCGCCCCGGTGTATGCAATGCCATGGAAACGATGCTTGTGCACGAAAGCGTCGCTGCTTTCTTCCTTCCGCGCGTATTTAAAAAATTATCCGAAGCCGGTGTCACATTGAAAGGGGATACCGCGGCGAGAAAAATACTCGGTTCCAAAAGTATAGTTGAAGCCACCGAAGATGATTTTCATACGGAATATCTCGATCTGGTGTTGAATATCCGTGTGGTGGATTCGCTGGATGAAGCGGTCGACCATATCGCGGAGTTTGGAACAGATCATTCCGACGCGATAGTGACGGAGAATGAAAAGAACGCTTTGGAATTCACGAAGCGCGTGGATTCAGCCGCGGTTTACGTAAACGCGTCTACGAGGTTCACCGACGGCGGTGAATTCGGTAAAGGGGCGGAAATCGGGATAGCGACTGGTAAGCTCCACGCACGCGGTCCTATGGGGCTTTCCGAATTGACGACGTATAAGTACGTCGTGACAGGAACAGGTCAAGTTAGAGAATAATAAACCAAAGAGGGTTTAATGCGGATCGGTATGTTGGGCGGGACCTTTAACCCGCCGCATTCGGGACATCTTGCGCTTGCGAGAGAATGCCGGGGGCACTTTGGCCTGGATAAAGTGGTCTTCATACCGGCTTTTACTCCGCCGCATAAAGACGTGAAAACCGGTGTATCTCCGCGGGACAGGTTGGAGATGGTACGTCTTGCCGTTGCGGGTAAGGAGGGTTTCGAAGTATCCACTCATGAAATGGATAAGAAGGGCATATCATACTCGATAGAGTCCATAGAATATTTCAAAAAAGAGTATGGCTCCGATACGGAGCTCTTTTTTCTTACGGGATCCGATTCGGTCTCGGCCCTTTCGACCTGGAAAGAGATAGATCGCATTCTGGAACTTACTACTTTTGTGGTGGCGGCCCGCCCGGGGTGGAATATGGTAGGGCCGTATGAAGGGAAATGGAAGCGTATTGATATCCCGGAGGTGGACATTTCATCCAGTATGATAAGGGAACGCGTGAAAGAAGCCGGATCAATTGACGATCTTGTGCCGGATGCGGTCGCTGAATATATCAGGGATAAGGGATTATATCATAGTCCACGGTCCACAGATTGAAAGGCGAGAGGCGGAACGCGGAACGACATCTCGTCCTGCGTTGTGTGTCCGGCGTTATGCGTTGTGTATTAACGCGAAACGCGAGACGCGAAACGACATGGGGCGAGATAGTTGTTGGTTGTTAGTTTTTAGAGTTTAATAGATACTCTATAAACCAGAAACCAGAAACTAAAAACTGAAAACTGATATCTGGATAGCCAACCGCAAGCTTGACTTTTGTTATCAGTATGATACACTTGTGTTTGAAGTGAACGTTAGAACAACGAAACGGGGGTGTTTCATGGCGGAGGGTTATTGCGTAAAGTGCAAGGCGAAGAAGGAAATGAAAGATGCCAAAGAAGTAACAATGAAGAACGGCAGGAAGGCCCTGAAGGGCGCATGTCCGGATTGTGGAACAGGTATGTATAGGATCCTCGGTAAATAATGGTCTGTTAGAAAATGCCATTTGTGGTTAAAGAAAGTGACAAGGCACACAAAACGGCCTTGCTTGTATCCAGGTTAGCATTAGAAAAGAAGGGTCGTGACATTGTCCTCTTGGACATGCGTGGGATCTCGACAGTTTGTGATTGGTTTGTGCTGATATCGGCCGCTTCTCCGCGTATGATCAAAGCTATTTCCAAGGCAATAGATAAAAGTCTATCCGCAAAAAAAATCTCTTCTATGAACATACAAGGACGTCAAGACCCACAATGGGTTCTTATGGATTATGGTGATGTTGTTGTGCATGTTTTTTACGCCCGAACGAGGGAATTCTACGCGCTTGAAAAATTATGGGCTGACGCTCCCCGGGAAATATTTGATGACAAATGTCTAAAAAAGACCCGATAGAAAGAATATCAGAAATCATATTGAAGGCATTTCAGGATGTTTTCCGGGAAATGTGCCCGGGCGTTCCTCTTCCGCCGGTCCCTGGAGATCATCTGCAAGAACCCAAAGACAAACAGTTTGGTGATCTGACGTCCAACATAGCTATGCGGTTCGCGCGAGTGATCAAAGCGCCGCCTGCTGTCATCTCCGGTAAGATCAGTGAGCGTGTTTCCGGAATGCTGGATTCCATCTTTGAGATCGATAAAGTGGAACCCAAAGGCGGGTTTATAAACATATGGTTCTCCGGATTGTACTATTTAGAGCTACTTAAGGACATTAAGAGGAAGAACGGGAAGTTTGGATCTTCTGATCACGGAAAAGGGAAGAAGGTAAATCTCGAATTTGTCTCAGCGAATCCTACCGGTCCTCTTACTATCGCGCATGGCAGACAGGCGGCGATCGGGGACGCGCTTTCACGCGTATTGAGATTCAACGGGTATCATGTTACAAATGAGTATTATCTGAACGATTTTGGCAGGCAGATCACGATGCTTGCGAGATCGGTTGAAGTCCGTTACCGTAACCTTTTCGGTAAGAACGAGGAGATGCCCGAAGACGGGTACATGGGCGAGTATATTGCGGACATAGCGGAAGAGATCAAACAGGAAAAAGGCGACAAACTTCTTAAAAAAGGGGTTGCTACCGAAGACTTTTTCAGAGAATACGCTGTTCGTCATATGATGAAACTGATCCGGAGGGATCTTGAGGATTTTCGTGTGAAATTTGATGTCTGGACCAGCCAGGCGAAGATCGAGGGACACGACAAAGTAGACAAAATATTAAAGACGCTGGAGAAGAAAGGGCATATTTACCGGGAAGATGATGCAACGTGGTTCCGATCAACAAGTTTCGGTGATGACAAGGATCGTGTTGTGATAAAAAATGACGGAACGTATACATATCTGGCACCGGATATCGCTTATCATGATGACAAATATCAGAGGGGATATGACTGGTTGATAGATCTTCTGGGACCGGATCATCACGGCTATATCAAACGGATGAAAGCGTCGGTTCAGGCGCTCGGACATCCCTCGGAAACACTTGATATCCTGATAGTTCAGCTGGTGACTCTGCTGCGAAACGGCGAAACGGTCTCTATGTCCACCAGGAAAGGCGAATTTATAAGTCTCAGGGAGCTTATGGATGAAATAGGCACCGATGTCACCCGGTTTTGTTTTTTGATGAGAAAACTGGACAGCCATCTGGATTTTGATATTGAGCTTGCTAAAAAAGAGTCCACGGACAATCCGGTTTTTTACGTACAATATGCCCACGCCAGAATATGCAGTATACTCAAGCACAATCAGAAAGGAAAAACGAATATTTCCTCTAAGAATGCCGATCTTGGGCTATTGGGCGAGAAACAGGAAAAAGAACTAATGAGGAAATTGAGCGAATTCCCGATGATCGTCCGATCAAGCGCCGATACTCTCGAACCAGGGAAACTGATAACTTACCTCAACGAACTGGCCAGAAACTTTCACTCCTTTTACACCGAATGCCGTGTGGTTTCAGAAGATTCCGGGCTTACAGGAGCCAGATTATATCTTGTCGAATGCGTTAAGATCGTCCTGGTAAATGGTCTGGGACTTCTAAATATCACGCTCCCGGAGAAGATGTAGAGAGTTTTCAGATAAATTATCCTCATGTTTGACTCTATAAAGTTTTATGTAGATGAGACGATCGATCTGGATCTTGCCGTTCGTTCGCTTGATAAAGCGGGCTATTCCAGATGCCGCCGGGTATCGAGAGAAGGCGATTGCAGCCTTACGGGTGAGACATTGATGGTGTATCCGGTTAATTTCGAGTATCCGGTGCGGATCGACGCGGCGGGTGACAAGGTCCGGTCGATAAAGAGTGTGGATACTCTGACCTTTAAGGCCATAGATACTCATAGCGTGGTCATTATTCTTCCGGCAACTACGCTCCGTCGTGCCGGTTTCAGGAAGCCGGGGATGGAGGCGGGTGAGCAGCCGATCAACTCCTTCGTCGATATTGAACCGGGTGATTTTATTGTGCATATCGACTATGGCATTGGGAAATATCTTGGGCTTAAAAAAATGTTTCACAACGATGTGAAAAAGGACTTTTTCGTCCTTGAATACAAAGGCGGCGACCGGCTTTATATCGAAAGTTCCGATCTCGACAAGCTTCAGCGATATGTTTCGTTTCACCGCAAACCCCCTAAAGTTAATGATCTCAAAGGAAAGAAATGGGAATATACGAAGAAAAAAGCGTCAAAAGGCGCCGCAAAGACAGCTATGGACCTTTTGACCCTGCAGGCTCGGCGCGAGAGCGGTATGGCCCATCCGTTCAGCAAAGACACGGATTGGCAGAAAGAGGTGGAGAATAAGTTCCCGTACACGGAGACTCGAGATCAGCTCAAGGCGACGGAAGAAGTTAAGCGTGATATGGAAAGACATGTGGCGATGGACCGCCTTTTGTGTGGTGACGTCGGGTATGGTAAGACAGAAGTCGCGTTAAGGGCCGCGTTCAAAGCGGTAATGGATGGTAAACAGGTAGGATTTCTTGTCCCAACCACGATACTCGCGGAACAGCATACGGACACGTTTAACTCACGATTTAAAGATTATCCGGTCAATATAAGAATGCTTAACCGGTTTTGTTCCGGGTCGGAACAGAAAGAGGTGATAGAGGACACAAGGAACGGCAAAGTTGATATTGTCATAGGAACACATCGTTTACTTTCCGACGATGTCAAATTTAAAGATCTCGGGCTTTTGATAATTGATGAGGAACAACGTTTTGGAGTAATGCAGAAGGACAAGATAAAAAGGATGAAAGTGGATGTAGATATCCTGACTTTAACGGCTACACCCATTCCGAGAACACTATATCTGGCGCTGGTCGGAGGAAAGGACATTTCAGTCATAGAAACTCCGCCGCTTGAAAGGCTATCCGTTGAAACGGAGGTCATTGAGTATGACAAAGGCATTATAAAAGCCGCGGTTAAAAAGGAGTTAGCCCGCGGCGGTCAGGTGTATTTTGTTCATAATCGTGTCGAGACCATTGATAGAGTGGCAATGGATGTCTCTCAGCTTGTTCCAGAAGCAAGGCTTCTTGTCGGCCATGGGCAAATGAGCGCCAAAACACTTGAGAAAACCATGATCCGTTTCATCAGGGGGGAGGTGGATGTTCTTGTTTCTACGACCATAATAGAGTCCGGTATCGATATCCCCAACGCTAACACGATGTTTATAAACGAAGCCGATAAGTTCGGACTTGCGGATCTCTATCAGCTCCGCGGAAGGATAGGCAGGTTCAACCGGCAGGCATTCGCGTATCTCGTGGTTCGCGATCAGTCAACGTTGACACACGATGTGCGGGAACGCCTTGCCGCTATAAAAAAATATCAGGAACTCGGTTCAGGTTTTAAATTGGCGATGCGGGACCTTGAAATGCGGGGAGCCGGGGATATCCTCGGAGTGGAACAAAGCGGGTTTATTGATCAAGTTGGGTTCGACCTTTATTGCAGGCTATTGCGAGAGGAGATAACAAAGTTGAAATCGTAGGGGCGAATAACTATTCGCCCTCAAATCAAAAAGGGCGAAACATTTTTCGCCCCTACACGATATCCACGAAATAGAAATGACTTGACGAAGGAACGTTATACTAATAATATGTATGGTAAACACATTACGATCGAAAGGTATTTATGCGGAGAAAAACAAAAGCGGCGGGTGTCGCGGCATTTTTGATAATTGCGGCTCTATCTGCCGGGATCGTGGGTTGTAGCCGGACTCCCGGCAGGGAAGAAACGATCGCCAGGATAGGCGATGATGTGATCACTGTCACGGAATTTAATGACAGGATAGCCCATCTGCCGGTGCGGTATCAGGAAGTCATAAAAAAACGCAAAAAGGATTTTTTGCAGGAGATCATAAACGATACGTTGCTTTATCAGGAAGCTGTTCGGAACGGGCTTGATAAGGACGAAGATGTCCAAAAGGTCATAGGGGCGGCGACGGTAAAAATATTGATAGCCCGTTATCTAAAGGATAATGTGGACGATACGATAAAAGTGACTGAGGAAGACATCATCACGGAGTATAACGCGAACAAGGACGCTTATATGATGCCGGAGACATTGAGGGCGTCACATATTCTTCTTCCGAGCAAGGAGAGGGCAGAAGGGATCCGGGAAGAACTTGACCTGGGGGCATCTTTTGATGAATTGGCACGCGCAAAATCTATAGATCCAACTGCCCAGACGGGTGGGGACATAGGGTATTTCCCGAAGGGTCAGCTTATGCCGGAGTTTGAGAACGCGTGTAATGTCCTCGAAGTCGGGGAGATAAGCGGGCCGGTAAAAAGCAAACTGGGTTACCATATAATCATGCTTACGGACCGAAAAGAACCGGTTTTGATGCCGATAGACCGTGTGCGGGATAAGATCGCGTCCGATCTATACAGAGGGGACAGGCGCCAGAAATTCAATTTATTGTTGAAACGATTGAACGATGAAACAGAGATAGAGATAAATGAAGATATCCTGGAAAAGGCCGGGGAATAAAAAATTCAGGGAGGAAGAAAGTGAACATGAAAAATGTGAACATCAGAGGATTTATTTTTAACGCAGTTGCGAGTTGTCTGTTGCTTTCGTGTACGTTGTCTCGCGCTGAGGTGCTTGATAAGGTCATAGTGGTGGTTAACGATGAAGTGATAACCCAGCGTGAATTTGACAAGATCTTTATACCGGTGCAGCAAAGTTACGAAGAAAATTTCAAAGGCGGGGAATTAGAAAAACGTTTGGCAGAGACAAAAGAAGCGCTTCTCAGGCAGATGATAGACACGAAGATCGCGATAAGCGAGGCTAAAAAGGCGAAAGTAGAGGCGAAAGAGGAAGAGGTGCAAAAACGCGTTGATCAGATCAAGGCATATTATCCGGATGAAGATACATTTCTCCAGGCGCTAAATGAGAGGGGCACTAATCTAACGGAATTTACAAAAGAAGTATCGGAACAGATGTTGGCACAGCAAGTCGTTGAGCAAGAGGTGTCGGCCCGCATAGTGGTTACTCCGGCGGAAATAAATGACCTTTACAAGGAGAACGAAGAACAGTTTGTGACGCCGCGCCGGATGAAAGTCAGTACTGTGATGGTCCGTAAAGGTGAGGATGACGAAGAGGGTATGAGAAAGATCAAGGATCTCAAGAAACGGATTGAAGGCGGAGCGGACATCAGCGAGGTGGCAAAAGAATATTCGGAAGGCCCGTATGCGGAAAAAGGCGGAGAAATAGGCTATGTGGTCAAGGGTCAGCTTTTGCCGGAGATGGAAGAAGTAATATTCAGCAGTGATAAGGGGGATCTGACGAAAGTGGTCGAAACACGCATAGGGTATCATGTGTTTCTGGTGGAAGAGATAGAAGAACCCAGAAAACTTGAACTGGCGGAGGTAAGCGATTTCTTGAGAGGAGAAATATTTAAGAAAAAATTTGAAAAAGCTCTGATGGAATGGCTGGAAGAGAAACGAAAGAATGCGTATATTGCCTACAAGTAAACCCCGTATCTTCATAACCATGGGGGATCCGGCCGGTATAGGCCCGGAGATCACGGCGAAATCCCTGGCAAGCCCGGATATAAGAGGGCTTGCCGTTTTTTTTGTCATGGTGGGGGATGAAAATGTCATAAGAAAGGCTTTTGGCCCGGCAAGAGAAAGAGAGCTTTTCTCTTGCCGGTTCTCTTTTGAGGAACCCGGAGAGATCCGCTTAGCGGAAGATCGTTTGAATATTCTGGATCCGGGCCCCGCGCTTAATAATGTTCGTCCGGGTGAAACGACGGCGGAAGGCGCGAGAAAAGCATTGGAGTGTATTACAGCGGCGGCCAGAATGCTTGAAAAAGAAGAAGGACACTGTGCAATGGTAACAGCGCCTGTAGCAAAAAGCGCTATAGCCGCTGTTCACCCGGGTTTTGTCGGTCATACGGAGTTTTTGCAAAAGATCTTTTCGAAGGAGATGGTTACCATGGCCCTCATAGGCAATTCTTTGAGGGTCGTGCCGGTGACGAGACATATACCTGTCCACGATATCGCGAAGACATTGACCGCCGATCTCATTATCAAAACGATCAGGCATGTTATAGGTTCTCTGCGTATTGTCGCCGGCAAAACGGACGCGCGTATAGGAGTTTCAGCCTTAAACCCGCATGCGGGTGAGAATGGGAACATAGGGCGGGAAGAGATCGATATTATAGTTCCGGCCATTGACGCGATCAGGGCGGATTATCCGAATATCGAGGGGCCTATTCCAGCGGATGTTATTTTTCATCAGGCGTTGGCAAAGAAAATAGATGTGGTCATTTCAATGTATCATGATCAATGTCTGGCTCCGTTTAAAATGGTGGATTTTGATAACGGAGTGAACGTGACATTGGGATTGGGGCATATCCGGACTTCACCGGATCATGGCACGGCTTTTGACATAGCCGGCAAGGGCCTTGCGTCTTCCGGTTCGATGGAACACGCCATAAAGCTCGCGGTCAAAAGTATTACCTGCTCGACGGGCGAATAATGGATCTAAGTGAACTGAAAGCCTTATGGAAAGAACACGATTTCCGTCCTATTAAACGTTTTGGCCAGAACTTCCTGATCGACAGGAATGTCAGAGACAATATCTTGAAGCGCGTAACTATCGACGCGAACGATGTTGTGGTGGAGATAGGTCCGGGGTTCGGTGTGATGTCATTTGATATCGCCGACATGTGTAAAAAGCTTTACGCTGTCGAAAAGGACAAAAAAATATGCGCCATAATGAAGCCTCTTTTCCGCGCGAAAAAAAACATTTCTCTTATTTCAAAGGACATATTGGAGATAGATCTCGCGGGCTTCCGCGAAATCTCCGAAAAAATAATAGTGTACGGTAATATCCCATACAACATAACAACGCCCATTATACAGAACATTATCGACAATCGCGCTTGTGTCAAAAGAGCCGTTCTTGTAATGCAGGACGAGTATGCCGGGCGTTTGACGGCGCATCCGGGTTCAAAAGATTACGGATCGATAAGCTGCTACGTTCAGTTCTATACCCGGGTGAAAAAGTTTTTTCGGATCGGTAAAAACTCATTTTATCCAACACCTAAAGTTGATTCACGCCTTTTGAGTATGGAAATTCTGCCGGAGCCGTCGATAAAAGTGAGGGATGAACATCTTATGTTCAGGATAATCCGGCAGGCGTTTTCCCAAAGGCGCAAGAAAGTTCTTAACCCGCTTTCGCATGATATGTTCCTTGATATCGCGAGAGTCGGGTGGGGCGGTGTATTTGAGGCATCGGGTGTCGATCCCGCACTCAGAGCGGAAGATCTTCCACTTACTGATTACGCGAAAATCAGCGATGTGATCAGTGCCGGAGGGGTGACTGGCGGCGGCGAGTAAGTTGACTTCCGTGAAATTGTATGTTAATTTAAACCGATGAACGCGAATAATATTAATAACAACCCTATCAGCACGGATGTTGTGAAATATGTTGCTGAATTATCACGTCTATCTTTGGATGAGAAAGATACCATTACGTTTCAACACCAGCTGGCGCGGATATTGGAATATATTGCCCAATTAAACGAGGTTGATACGGATTCAACCCCGCCGACAACCCATGTTTTACCTACAATGAAGGACGTTTTCAGGGAAGATGTGCCCGGGGGATCTCTTTCCCAAAAAGAGGCGCTTGATGCCGCGCCGGACAGTGTCCGCGGGTTTTTCAGGGTGCCAAGGGTTATTTAAGGGGCAATAGAGCTATCAGTCTTCAGCTTTCAGCTAAAAAAGGGTCGAAACGCGTGGCGCGAGCAGACTGTGTCACAATTCAAAGACGCAAAACGAGAAGACGAGAAGACGCATGAGGCAAAACGCGGAACGCGATACGCCCACGCAATACTATGAAGATAACACTATCAAACATAACAGCTTATAAAAAGTGGCTAAATAAAGAGAATAAACCGCTTTCTTTAGCAGCCAAAGATCTGGCCGCGCATGCCGCGGAGATCAATAAAGACGTACGATCATTCATTGCTATCGATCCTGATGTCATAACGAATAGAGCCCTTTCTTTGGAGAAGCAGACCAAAAGGGGCAGTTTATGGGGCGTTCCTGTTGCCTTAAAAGACA
Organism: Candidatus Omnitrophota bacterium; assembly: GCA_018813285.1. Classification (GTDB taxonomy): domain Bacteria; phylum Omnitrophota; class Gorgyraeia; order Tantalellales; family Tantalellaceae; genus JAHJBY01. Next base: position 32,113 of record JAHJBY010000079.1, on the reverse strand, counting down.
ATATTTGCATAAAAGGCGGATTAACCACTTGCGGATCTCGTATTTTGGAGGGGTTTAGGCCGCCTTACAATGCGACTGTCGCCACAAAACTTCAGGCCGCGGGAGCCCTCCTCATGGGAAGAGCCAATATGGATGAGTTTGCTTTTGGGTCTTCCTGCGAGACGTCTTGTTACGGACCCACCAGAAACCCCAGGGATCTGTCGCGGATACCGGGCGGATCATCCGGCGGTTCATGCGCGGCGGTGGCGGCGGCTCAGGTAGTAGCGGCGCTTGGGTCTGATACAGGCGGATCTGTCAGACAGCCGGCTTCATTATGCGGTGTGGTCGGTCTTAAACCTACCTATGGCCGTGTTTCGCGCTTCGGGCTTGTCGCGTTCGCCTCCAGCCTTGATCAGATAGGTCCCGTGACCACCAATGTTGAAGATTGCGCGCGTATGCTGGAAGTCATTTCCGGGCATGACGCGAAAGATTCGACTTCTGTAGATATAAATGTTCCTGAATATACTGCCAGCCTTGAGAGGGATATCAAAGATGTCACAATCGGTATACCGAAGGAATATTTTACCTGCGGCATAAGCAAAGATGTCTCCCGCCGCGTTCAGGAAGCGATCAAGGCCTTGAAAGGGCTGGGGGCGAAGATCGTGGACGTGTCTTTACCTCACACGAAATACGCTGTCAGTTGTTATTACATCATCGCGCCGGCGGAGGCGAGTTCAAATCTTGCGAGGTACGAAGGTGTTCATTACGGACGAAGAAGCGCCCATGCTGAAGACCTTATTGAAATGTATATAGCATCGAGAAATGAAGGGTTCGGGGCCGAAGCCAAACGAAGAATACTTCTTGGGACTTACGCTCTTTCGAGCGGATATTACGATGCATATTATCTCAAAGCCCAAAAGGTGAGGACAAAGATAGCGGATGATTTCCGCGCTGTCTTTACCGCGTGTGATTGCATCCTTACTCCGACATCACCGACGACGGCATTTAAGATCGGCGAACGGATAGATGATCCGCTAAAGATGTATCTTTCGGATATTTTCACTATTCCGGCGAATCTCGCGGGCCTGCCGGCTATATCCGTTCCGTGCGGCGAAGATAAAAGCGGACTTCCTGTCGGCCTTCAATTCATGGCCGGTCCGTTTAAAGAGGAAATGCTTATCAGAGTGGCGCATGCCTATGAACGGAGCAGGTAGGCAGCAGTCTCAACAGTTTGTTGTCTTGGGGGAAAGTTTGAAGACGGGAGAATCAATGGATAAGAAGGGCAAATACGAGACAGTGGTCGGGCTTGAGGTGCATGTTCAGCTTGCTACGAAGACGAAGGTATTTTGCTCATGCAGTACCCGGTTTGGCGCGGAACCGAACACTCAAGTTTGTCCGGTATGCCTTGGCCAGCCGGGAGTTCTTCCGGTACTGAATAAGGAAGCCTTCATGTGTTCGCTCAAGATCGCGATAGCGCTTGGATGCGATATCCAGGAGAGCATGAAGTTTGACCGCAAAAATTACTATTATCCGGACTTGCCGAAAAATTATCAGATAAGCCAGTTTGATATGCCGCTGGCATATGCGGGTGAGGTGAGGATAACGCTTGAAGACGGGCAAGAAAAGCGCATAGGGATCACTCGGGCGCACATGGAGGAAGACGCCGGCAAGCTTATACATGATCCGGGCGGGATGTGCAGTTACGTAGATCTTAACAGGACCGGCACTCCGCTGCTTGAGATCGTTTCGGAACCGGAAATAAGATCCCCGGAAGAGGCGCATGAGTATCTCGTTGCGCTAAAGAGAATAATAAAGTATTTGGGTGTATCAGATTGCAATATGGCCGAAGGCAGTCTCAGGTGTGACGCTAATATTTCCCTGAGAGAGAAGGGTCGGAGTAAACTGGGGAGTAAGGTCGAAATAAAGAACATGAATTCCTTCAAGGCCGTAAGGGACGCGCTTTTTTATGAAGAAGAACGCCAGGCTGAAGTGCTGGATGAAGGCGGTACAATAAAACAGGAAACACGCCTGTGGGATGAGGAGAAAAATGTCACGTCTTCGATGAGGGCAAAAGAAGAGTCACATGATTACAGGTATTTTCCCGAACCGGATCTTGTCCCTTTTGATATCTCACCGCATCTGGTGCAGAAGATACGCGATAACCTTCCGGAGTTACCCGCGGCCAGGCGGGAACGTTTTAAAAAGAAGTACAACCTGGATTGGTACGATGTTGGAGTACTAACATCCGAAAAAGAGATCGCCGATTTTTTCGAGTCCGTAACAGTGCTTACAGAACCACGATCCGCGTGCAACTGGATAAAGGGCGAGATCATGATGCATATGAACGAACGCTCGGCCGGCATTTTTGAACTTAATATTGAGCCGGGGTATCTCGCCAAAATAATATGCATGGTACGGGACGGGATCATCAGTAACCTTGCGGCGAAAGATGTTCTCAGGGAATGCATTGAGAGGGGTAAGGATCCCGCGGATATAGTCGAACAAAAGGGCCTTCTCCAGGTGTCGGATAAAGGCGAGCTGGAACTGATAGTGGATGAAGTGATCACCGTTAATGAGAAAACGGTGAATGATCTTAAGAACGGAAAAGAGAACGCTTTGGGTTTTCTCATCGGTCAGGTAATGAGAAAGACAAAAGGGAAGGCTAATCCCAAACTAACCGGTGAAATATTGCGAAAAAAAATAAAGGGGTAAATCTTGGAAAAAAGATCACTGACTATTTTAATATCTGTCGCGATGTTCATTCGGTTGTCGGTGCCCGCAGCCTGCGCCGAAGATAACGATACGGCGAGGGATGCCGCGGAACTTTTCCGCCACATCCAGGTTTTCGCGAATTCCATTGCGTTGATAAAAGCCGATTACGCCGAACCGGTAGATACAAAAGAGCTTGTGTATGGAGCCGTAAGAGGCATGACAGACACTCTTGATGGATACAGCCAGTTTCTTGACCCCAAGAGCTATGAGGATCTCACGGAAATGGCAAAAGGCGAATTTGCCGGAGTTGGCATAGAAATAGGGATACAGGATAACATTTTGACGGTTATTACGCCCATTGATGATACTCCGGCGTTTGAAGCGGGGATCCTTGCGGGGGACAAGATCGTAAAAATAGACGCGGAAACCACCAGAGATATGACGCTGGATGATGCTGTGCTGAGACTTAGAGGTGAACCCGCGACGGAGGTCGGGATGACCGTTGTGAGGGAAGAGGTAGATGAACCGTTGGATTTTAAAATAACCCGCGCCGTGATAAAACTTAAAAGCATTAAGGAAGCGAAGCTTCTGGCCGGTGATATTGGTTACATAAAGGTCACACAATTTCAGAAACGGACATCGGCTGATCTAAAAAAAACCCTTGAAGAGCTTATGCGGCAGGGAGCAAAGAGCTTGATACTTGACCTGAGAAATAATTCCGGTGGATTATTTGAAGCCGCCGTAGAAACAGCCGATTATTTTTTGAAGCCTGGTATGATGATCGTATATACCGAAGGCCGGGCAGCGGGTACATGTGTTGAATTCAAGGCTAAAAGAAATATGGAGTTCACTGATCTGGATATGGTGATACTTGTAAACAAGGGCTCGGCAAGCGCGTCGGAAATCCTAGCCGGGGCGATCAAAGATAATAAACGAGGACGCATTGTCGGTGTAACAACGTTTGGGAAAGGGTCTGTCCAGACGGTGATCCCATTCGGGGATGGATCAGCCCTGAAATTGACGACTGCCGCGTATTTTACACCGGCAGGAACGAATTTAATGGACAAGGGAATAGAACCGGATGTTTATGTCGAACGTGAAAAACCCATTGACAACGCGAATGACAATCAGTTAAAGGCGGCGATAGACGCGCTCCGCGAGCTCGAGGCCTTCAAGAAAAATAGTGATCAAAAAAAACCGGCAATGCGCGAGAAAGGTAGAAGGCCGTAAAAATGACGCGTTGTTTTCGTTTAGTAACAGGGACATTGATCGCGTTCCTCATTGTTGTCTTATCCTGGCCTTTTTTCAAACAAACACGGCCGCCGGAACCTGTTCCGGTACCGTATACGGGGACAAAGCCGAAACTGGCTCTGGTTCTTGATGATTTCGGGTACACGGACAGGAACTTTGAGGCCTTGGGAAAAATTGATGCGCCTTTGACATTAGCCGTTCTTCCCAATTTACCATATTCTCAAGAAGCATGTTCGCGTGCCGTACTCAACAATATGGAATGGATCCTGCACCTTCCGATGGAGCCGATACAAGAAAACGCTCCCATGGAAAAGGACACCATTATGATGAGTATGGATGAAGCGACGATCAAAGATATTTTGAGAAGGTCGTTAACTTCTGTCAGCGGGGCACGGGGGGTGTCCAATCACATGGGGTCTGCCGCTACCGGCGCGCCGCGGGTGATGGAAGTGGTGTTCACTGAATTAAAGGCGAGAAATATGTTTTTTCTTGACAGCATGACGACCCCTGATTCTGTGTGTTCGAGTATCGCGGCGGATATGGATGTCCCATATGAAAAAAGGGACATTTTTATTGATAATATCCCGGAAGAAGATGCTATTATCAAACAGATAGGTAAGGCCATGAAAATAGCTCGCGCAAAAGGTAAGGCAATAGCCATCGGGCACGATAAGAAGATAACAGTGGAAGTTTTACGTCGCGCGACACCGTATATTCAAAAAAGCGGCATACAATTTGTGACGTTATTGGAGCTTGTGCAGGAGGAGGCCTGCAGTCGGCATCACCCGGCGAAAGAGAACTAAAAATGATAACACTCGGAATAGAGACATCTTGTGATGAAACGGCTGTAAGCCTGGTGGAAGACGGGAGGGTGCTCTCGAGCGAAATATCGTCGAGCGTACACCTGCATTTCGAGTACGGCGGAGTAGTACCCGAGATAGCCTCACGGTTTCATGTTGAATATATTTTCTCCGTTCTCAAAAAAGCTCTTCAGGATGCGCGCCGGGACATAAAAGACGTCGGTCTTGTCGCTGTGACGAACCGTCCGGGTTTACCGGGGTCTTTGCTTGTGGGAGTTTCGTTTGCGAAGGCGATAAGTTTAGCGCTGGGGGTTCCCATAATAGGGGTTGACCATCTTAAGGCTCATGTGATCTCTGCTTTTCTCGGCGATGTTAATTCAAAAACAGCGGAAGAAAGTTTTCCGTTTCTGGGGATGGTGATATCCGGTGGGCACACAAACATATATTATTGCCGGAACATCAAGGATTTTGATCTTATAGGACGAACCAGGGATGATGCCGCAGGGGAGGCTTTCGATAAAGTAGCAAAGATATTGGGGCTCGGGTATCCGGGTGGACCGGTGGTTGAAGACAGGGCCGGTAACTACCGCCAAAACGAGGAAATAGGGTTTCCGCGGGCTGTTTGCGGAGATAAGGATCATGTTGATTTTAGTTTTAGCGGTCTTAAAACCGCGGTTTTATACTATTGGCGTGATGCCGCGAAGACGGAAGCGGAAAAAGATCGGGTGTGTTTTTCATTTCAACAGGCTGTAATAGATGTTATCGATAAAAATATTTATCACGCGATAAAAATAACCGGTGCGGATAGGTTCGCTGTCGGCGGTGGTGTGATAAACAACAACGTGTTAAGGGAACGAATAATGGAACGCTGCAGGGAAGAGGGCGTCGAGCTTTATCTCCCTGAAAAAAGATATTGTGCTGATAACGCGGCTATGTCCGCCGTAATGGGGGAGATGCTTTATCGAGCCGGCGAGAGATCAAGCCTGTATCTTAATACCCAGCGGCGTGTTGGATAAGAAGGCGGCTAATCTGATAAAAAGGTAGAAAAAAACTAAAAAAAGAAGTAGAATAACGCGATGTCAATATTAGTGATAACGTTGCGCATATTGCTGTCGGCGGCATTGTCCGGGGTGATCGGTCTGGAAAGGGAAACTCACGATAAGGCTGCCGGTCTCAGGACGCATATGCTTGTATGTGTCGGCTCGGCGATCTTTATGATAATATCTCTCCTTCTTTCTTTACAATACGGACATTTTGGCCCGGTGGATCCTTCACGCATCGCGTCCGGTGTTGTAACAGGTGTGGGGTTTTTAGGAGCCGGGGCTGTTATGAGGTCCGGGGCTTCTGTGCATGGATTAACGACCGCGGCCAGCATATGGGCAGTAGCGGCTATCGGATTGGCTGTCGGAGCAGGTCTTTACGCGGTGGGTATAGTGGGGACAGCGGTTGTGATATTGGTTCTTGTTCTGTCCGGAATAAAAAAGAGATTTGGGCCATGGAAAGACAAAAAGGCCAAAACATAGGGAGGTGTACATATGCGGAAGAAAAGCAAAGAAGATCTGCAGGGGCGCGCGGAAGTGGAAGAAAAGGTTCTGGATGTTAACGCTGCCATGCAGGGAACTCTCCGTTTTGATGATCCGGTAAATTTGCGGATAAGCGGAAAGTTTGAGGGTACCTTGGATACGAAGGGTAAGCTGATGGTCGGGAATAAGGCCGAGATCAAAGCGAATATTACCGGCGAAATTATTCACATTGATGGTGTTGTCACCGGTAATATAAAAGCGTCCTCTCTGTTAAAGTTGGCCAGTACGGCCAGGCTTAACGGCGATGTGGAGACCCCGAAACTGATTGTTGATGAAGGAGCCATAATGGTAGGCCAGGTGCGCATGGAAAAAGGCGCTGCCCCCCAGGCTGCCTCTTTCAGCGACAGCGATATAATGAGTGCCACGCAAGTCGCTAAATATCTTGAAGTGGATCCCGCCAAGATAGCCGATTGGGCCAAGAGCGGTATGCTGCCGGGTATGTCAGAAAGAGGGGAATGGACATTCGAGAAGAAAAGAGTGGACGAGTGGGTGTCCCAGGGAAAGATAAAGGGTTAATGTGCCTGAAAAGCTACTGACATTGCAGGAATTGTCTTCGTATTTGGGGATCAGCGAGGAAAAGATAGTCTCTCTTGTGGAAAAAGGGGTGATATCCGCGTATAAGGTCGGAGGAGAGTTTCTTCGTTTCAGGAGAGATCAGATCGACGTTATCTGCTCCGAGATCAGTTCTCAAACCGGTACAAACGACAAGGTCGCGCGGAATATCACCAGAAAAAGCGTAAACACTTGCCACGAGAGGAATGAAGTAAGCTATAGATCTTCTTTTGGGGACAATGTCGCTGATTTCTTCTATTTTTACGACTTTTATATAATCGCGACGCTTCTCATAGCCGTTTTGCTGGTGACTATATTTTACCTGTGAACGGGCGCGTTTGTGAAAAAAATTGTGAAAAAATATTGACTTGCGGATGATAAGTTGTATAATGGGGTTACGTTTGGTTTTACTTGTCAGAGTATACATTCCGTGAACGCGTTTTATACATTCGGCGGCGTCTTTCACTATCGTTCAGAACAGGCTAAACCCCGCCGTTTACGGCGGGATACGTGTGAGCCGCCTCAGTATGAATCCCTATCTGGAAACACTGGACTTCAGCTCGGGGAGTTGAAAGGATCCATTAATCTTTTATAAAAAAAACAAACCCAACCTGTTAGTTTGAGAGGTTTCCGGCCTTTTATCATTTCATCCAATAATGAGCGGTAAAAAAAATAAAATTTTCCTTATCGATGGAAACTCGTTTTGTTACAGAGCCTTTTACGCTATAAAGGAGCTTAGCAATTCCAGAGGGATGCCGACGAATGCAATATTCGGGGTCGCTAATATGCTCAGGAAGGTAATAAAAGAGCATAAACCGGACATGATGGCGGTTGTCTTTGATCTGAAAGGTCCGACGACCCGGCACAAAAAGTATGAAGAGTACAAAATACTCAGAAAACCCATGCCGGAAGATCTGGTATGCCAGATCCCTCGCATAAAAGAATTGATAACCGCTCACCATATACCTATATACGAGTTGCAAGGCCATGAAGCCGATGATATTATCGCGACCCTGGCTGCCCGGGCCACCAGAAAAGGTATGAAAGTGGTGATAGTAACCTCGGACAAGGATGCGCTTCAGCTTGTAAACGACGATATTAGTGTTCTTAGCCCGCACGCGAAAGAGGGAAAGGTTTACGACCGGCATGAAGTGCGGAACAAGTACGGTGTTGACCCGGGATCTATGGTGGAACTCATGGCTCTTATGGGAGATGCCAGTGACAATATACCGGGTGTAAAAGGCATAGGCCAGGTAACTGCCAGAAAACTTCTGGAAGAATACGGCAATGTTGAAGGTATTTACCGGAACATTGAAAATATAAGTTCCGAGACCCTGAAGGAAAAATTACAAAAAGACAAAGATATGGCGATGTTTAGCAGGGAACTGGTTATATTGGACACGGATCTTCCGGTAAAATTGGACATAAAAAACCTGCGAAGAAGCGAACCCGATACCGTCAAACTGGCGGAGTTATACCGGGAATTTGAGTTTACAGCTCTGCTTCGGGAAGTAATGCCGAAGGAGGAGGTAAGGTCCGGCGAGACGAAATATAAACTTTGTGAAACGGCTGAAGAGATAGAAAAGATCACCGGAATTATCAATGAATGCAAAATAGTAGCCATCAGCATAGACGTAAAAGAGGACGATCGTGGGGTCCTGGGGATAGCTTTTTCCTGGGGGCGGAAGGAAGCGTGCTATATTTCCGGTAATACCGCAAAAAATGGCTCCACTTTTATTCCGGCGGCGGTAAAAAACATTCTTGAAAATGAAAAAATAATAAAAGCCGGGTGTGATCTGAAGAAAGACCTATTAACACTTGCAGCCTGCGGTGTTAAAGCTACCCGATGCGATTTTGACGTGATGATAGCCGATTATCTCCTTGCGCCATCGCTTCCTTCGCATGATCTTTCCAGTATCGCGTTCAGGTGCCTGGGGTATGGCCTCCGTTGGGATCGTGGTTCCATTGAATGGGATAAGAAGGGGCAGGGGACTCTGGATTTTGCTGAAAAGAAAAAACATCAACCGGCATGTGAGAAGGCGGATGTTGTTTTCAGGCTCTATGAAGAGCTGAAAGGCTTGCTTAAAAAAAAGCATCTGGCAAAACTTTTTGACGAAGTGGAAATGCCGCTTGTAAATGTTCTCGTCGGCATGGAAGGATCCGGCATAAATATAGACATAGAGTATGTTCAAAAGATGGACGATTCTATGGAGCGGAGACTTGAGAAAGTGACGAAGAAGATATACGGTCTGGCCGGGGAGGAATTCAATATCAATTCACCCAAGCAGCTCCAGTATGTGCTTTTTGAAAAAATGCGCCTTCCTGCGGGAAAAAAGACAAAAACGGGAGTGTCTACCGATGAGTCTGTTTTGCGACGCCTCGCGGAAAAACATGAACTACCCACGGTTCTTTTGGAATACCGGATGCTGAGTAAGCTTAAAACAACGTATTATGATTCTATTCTTCGTTTGATCGACAAAAGCTCTGGGAAATTGCATACTCATTTCAACCAGGCTGTTACGGCTACCGGCAGGCTTTCATCGAGTGAGCCTAATCTCCAGAATATACCCGTTAGGACGCCTCTTGGCAGAGAGATCAGGAAAGCGTTTATTCCGGAAAGTAAGGATCGCCTGTTGATATCGGCGGATTATTCACAAATAGAGCTCAGGATACTCGCGCATCTCTCGGAAGACAAGAATATGACAAAGGCGTTTAAAAATCGGGAAGATGTGCATAAATTCACCGCGTCCCTCATATTTGATACACCCGTAAACGATGTTACAGACGAGATGCGGGTCGTTGCCAAAACGGTAAATTTTGGAATAACTTACGGCATGGGGCCGTTTCGCCTGGCAAAGGATCTCGGGATAAGCATAGAAGAAGCCCGCACGTTCATAGATTCATATTTCGATAGATACCGCGGTGTGAAAAAATTCATTGAATCAACACTCACTTTTGTCCGCAAAAATGGATATGTCACGACATTGCTTAACCGGCGGCGTTATATACCGGAAATTTCCTCAACGAACGTGCACGTAAAAGGTTTTGCGGAAAGGGCGGCCGTTAACACTCCGCTCCAGGGGTCTTCCGCAGACTTGATAAAACTGGCGATGTTGGCCGTATCACGTGAATGGGCGGACGGGACGGAAACGAAAATGCTTTTGCAGGTACATGATGAGCTTATATTTACTGCCCCGGAGAAAAAAGCGATAGACACCGCCGAAAAGATCAGGAGCCTGATGGAGAGTGTCATGAAATTGAAAGTCCCGATAGTGGTGGACGTAAAGATCGGCAGGAACTGGATGGATCTTGAGGAGGTAGTTTTTGACTGAACATAGCGAAAAGAAAAGAGTTGTCGGCATTACGGGAGGCCTCGCGACGGGGAAGACCACGGTTGCAAATATGCTTTCCGCGAAAGGTGCCACAAAGATAGATGCTGACAGGATAGGACATCGGATATTGGAGGAGGACGCGGGCGTAAAAGATAGGTTGGTCGGCCTGTTTGGCGAAAAGATACTTACCGGTAGTAACATCGATAGGGTAAAGTTGAGGAAGGAGGTCTTTTTTGACGCGGAACAAATGAAGAAATTGAATGATATTCTGCATCCGGGGATCATCGCGTCCATAAGGGAAGAGATCAACTGTTTTAAAGGAGGAACACTTTTGATAGACGCACCGCTTTTGATAGAGGCGGGGATGCGTGAAGATGTCGATATCGTGGTTGTTATAACGGCCGATTACGAGACTCAAATAAAAAGAGCCCGAGAACGCGGATTTACGGAAGATGAGGCAAAAAGGGTCATTGCCGCACAAATGCCTCTTTCTAAAAAAAGGCGATTTGCCGATTATATTATAGACAATGACGGAAATCTGAAAAAAACCAAAGAAGGAGTAGAAAAATTATGGCACAAAATGAAAAACCTGTAAAAAGCACAAAGGAAAGTCGTTCCACAGCGCCACACAAAACATCAGATCGAACAAAAAAACGCGATCAAGACGAAATGGATATAGTCAAGCTCAAGAACATGAAGATAGCAGAGCTTACTGACATGGCGAAAGACCTGTCCATAAACGGCATCGGCGGCCTTAAGAAGCATGATCTGATATTCAAGATATTGCAGGCGAGAGTGGAAAAGAACGGCCTTGTTTTCGGAGAAGGCGTTCTTGAACGGCTGGAAGACGGTTTTGGATTTTTGAGATCCTCGGATTACAGCTATCTTCCGTGCCCTGATGACATATATGTCTCGCCTTCACAGATCCGGAGATTTAATTTAAAGACAGGAGACACGGTTAGCGGGCAGATTAGGCCGCCGAAGGAAGGGGAAAGATATTTTGCTCTCTTGAAAGTTGAGGCCGTAAATTACGAGGACCCCGAACTCGCGAAAAATAAAATATTTTTCCCGAACCTGACTCCGCTATATCCGGAAGAGCGGTTTATACTGGAAACCGACCCGAAAGAGATATCCATGAGGATCATGGATATCCTGACACCTGTTGGAAAAGGGCAAAGAGGGCTTATCGTCGCTCCGCCGTACAGCGGGAAAACAGTTTTTCTCCAAAAGTTTGCCAACGCTATCAGTGTTAATCATCCGGAGGTTGAGCTTTTTATACTGCTTATAGACGAAAGGCCCGAGGAAGTCACCGATATGCAGAGATCCGTGAACGCGGAAGTGGTTAGTTCCACTTTTGATGAACCGGCGCAGAGACATATACAAGTCGCCTCTATGCTACTGGAAAAAGCAAAGCGCCTGGTAGAGCATCAAAGGGACGTTGTAATACTGCTGGATTCTCTTACGCGCCTGGCTCGTGCGCATAATACCGCCACGCCGCATTCCGGTAAGATCCTTTCGGGCGGTGTCGACGCGAACGCGTTGCATGATCCCAAACGTTTTTTTGGAGCAGCCAGGAACGTTGAAGAAGGAGGAAGCTTAACAATTATCGCTACAGCGCTTATAGATACCGGAAGCCGTATGGATGAAGTTATCTTCGAAGAATTTAAGGGTACCGGCAATATGGAAATACAGCTTGATCGGTCTTTATTTAATCGTCGAATATATCCCCCGATCGATATGAAAAGATCTAATACCCGTAAAGAGGAACTGCTTGTCGAAAATAATGAACTACAGAAAATATGGCTCATGCGCAAGGCCCTTAGCGATCTTGATTCGGCTGAAGCTATGCAGCTCTTGATAGATCGTATGAAAAAGACAAAAACAAACAAAGAGTTCCTCGAAAATCTTGGAAAAACGTAGGTGCCATCAAAAAATATTTCTATTATTTTTTAGTGGCAAGTCATAAAAAGCTTGATATTTGCGTGATTTCTTGTAAAATATGATGGCCATAGGGGAGTAGGTATATAACTGATATGTTAGCGGGAGGTTAGAAGTGAAAAAAGGCATACATCCGAAATACGTGGATTGCACGATAGTGTGTGCGTGTGGAAATACCGTGCATACACGAGCGACTAAAGAAAATATTCACGTAGAGATATGTTCAAAATGTCATCCGTTCTATACCGGAAAGCAGAAGCTTGTCGATTCCGCCGGAAGGGTGGATCGTTTCATGAAGCGGTATGGAGCTGGCGAAAAAAAGGGATAACCTGGCGTTTGACATCCTTATTTGTTAAATGGCGCATGTTCCTATGATTGAAGAACTTAAGAAAAAAAAAGAACGATATGAAACACTGGAGAAAGATCTAGTGTCTCCCGCGTTTTTGTCGGATCGAGAAAAATACAAGGAAAAGGCCAAGGAGTACGCGGGTTTAAAGAATATCATAGGTGAATACGAGAAGTTTCTTGGGCTTTCCCAGGAACGGATCTCTCTTGAAAAAATGATTGAGGAAGAAGGCAAAGAGAGTGAATACGCTCGACTCGCGGAAAAAGAACTCAAAAGTGTGATCGAAGCCCTGGCGGCAAAGAGATTGGATCTAGAAGAGTTGCTTTTGGATGATGAATTAACCGATCTTAAAAAGAACGTCATAATGGAGATACGCGCCGGAACCGGTGGAGTGGAAGCCGGTCTTTTTGCGGCAGATCTCTATAAGATGTACGCGAGATACGCGGCTCGTATGGATTGGAAGATATCCGTTTTAAGCTTGAGCGAATCGGAGATGGGCGGCATAAAAGAGATTATATTCGCTGTAGAGGGAGAAAGCGTATTTAAGCACCTGCGTTTTGAGATGGGGACGCACAGGGTACAGCGCGTCCCCGAAACTGAATCCGGCGGAAGGATCCATACTTCCGCGGTGACGGTGGCTGTGTTGCCCGAAGCAAAAGACATTGACGTCGAGATCAATCCGCAGGATATCCGAATAGATCTGTACAGGTCTTCCGGGGCGGGAGGGCAACATGTAAACGTGACGGATTCGGCCGTACGATTGACACATATCCCTACAGGGATAGTCGTGATCTGCCAGGATGAGCGGAGCCAGCACAAGAACAAAGCTAAAGCAATGCGGGTGCTCGCGGCGCGTTATCTGGAACAAAAGGAAACTGAGCAACGGGAAGAGATCTCGGAACAGAGAAAAAAACAGGTTGGGTCCGGGGACCGATCCGAAAAAATAAGGACATATAATTTTTCGGAAAACAGAGTAACGGATCATAGAATAAAATTTTCACTGTATAATCTATCCGGAATTCTGGAAGGCGCTCTGGGGAAATTGATAGCGGCCTTGCTTGAAGAAGACAGAAAACTCAGGCTACGGTCGGGATGATAAGAGAATATTCGGAAACAGTTCCAGTTCAATATGAAGACGGTATCGCGCGGTTCATGGAAATGGATATTTTAGTGGATCCGAGAGTTTTTATACCGCGCCCCGAGACAGAACTTTTGATTAGAACAGTAGTTGCTCTTTGTCAGGACAGGTCACTTCTTTGTCCGCGCATACTTGAGGTAGGTACCGGAAGCGGTATTATCCCGCTGGGAGTTACAAGACTTCTTCCTGCCGCCGGTGTGTTAAGTGTGGATATTTCAGCGGATGCTTTGGATGTAGCCGGCAGGAACATTGAAAAGCTTGGGACAGGCGGCATCGAGTTGCTTCAATCCGACATGTTTGGATCTATTGGCGCGGAACTTGAAGGAACTTTTGATGTCGTAATATCCAATCCTCCGTACGTGTCGGATAAAGATTATGCTGAAGCGGATGCATGGGTCAAGGCTGAACCCATGAAAGCCCTGCGGTCCGGTGCCGAAGGGATGGATCACTTGAAGATCCTGGCTGCTTCCGGCGGCAGGTTTTTGCGTCCTGGTGGTTTTATTTCCGTGGAAATAGGATATGACCAGGCCGGAAAGACAAAACGCCTGTTTGCCGAGAAAAATTTTACAGGTATCAAAAGTTTTTTTGATACGAACGGTTACGAGCGTGTGATCACGGGGTGGAAACATGGATAAGCTGGTCATAGAAGGCGGCAGCCGATTGTCCGGAACAATACGCGTTTCCGGTTCTAAAAACGCGTGTTTACCGATACTTGCCGCGACCTTACTTACGGGAGATGAGTGTAATATATCGAACTCACCGGATCTTCGGGACGTTTCAACGATGCTTGAAATTTTGTCTTCCCTCGGGAGACGCGCGGTACGTTCGGGGGATTCCATAAAGGTGTCCTCCGGTGAGGCCGACAGCCACACAGCCTTATATGAGCTTGTCAGCACTATGCGTGCTTCGATAGTTGTGCTTGGACCGCTATTGGCGAAATACGGAGAAGCGAAAGTTTCTTTTCCCGGTGGATGTGTTATCGGGCCGAGACCGATAGATCTGCATTTGAAAGGATTGCGCGCGATAGGCGCCGATATCAGTATAAAAGAGGGATATATTATCGCCAGGGCGAAAAAACTGCGCGGAGCCCAGGTGTATCTGGGCGGACATTTTGGTTCCAGCGTGTTGGCAACCGCTAATACTTTGATGGCGGCGGTTCTGGCGGATGGAAAGACGGTAATAGAGAATGCGGCTTGTGAACCGGAGATCGTAGATCTTGCGGGTTTTCTTACCGCGATGGGAGCCGTAATCGACGGCGCGGGAACGCCAACAGTTACTGTTTCAGGAGTGAAAAAGCTGAAAGGGGCGGATTACCGGATAATCCCGGACAGGATAGAAGTGGGAACATACATGATAGCGGCCGTTCTAACCGGAGGAGATCTTTTTCTGGAGGAAGCCAGGATAGAACACAATCTTGCTCTTTTAGATAAATTAAAGGAAACCGGCGGAGTGGTGCGCGAAAAAGAGAACGGGATCAGAGTATATCGAGAACGAGAGGTTATTCGCGCGACGGACATTACGACAAACACCTATCCCGGTTTTCCGACCGATCTTCAGGCGCAGATGATGAGTTTGATGATAGGAGCGGACGGGATAAGCGTAATAACAGAGAAGATATACCCTGACAGATTTATACACATAAGCGAAATGAACAGGATGGGCGCGGGGATCAGGCTTGAGGGATCCACCGCTATCATAAAGGGCAACGGCACATTGAGCGGCGCGCCGGTTATGGCTTCGGATCTCCGGGCGTCGGCTGCGCTTGTTCTAGCAGGGCTCGTGGCCGAGGGACAAACTGAGATATCCAGAATATATCACCTGGATAGGGGATACGAACATATTGAAGACAAACTTTCCGCTGTTGGCGCGAAGATCTGGAGAGAAAAGGAGCAATAGAGCTATCGGCTTTCAGTAAAGGCACAGAGGCACAGAGAGACATCCCTCGGCTTCGCTCGGGACAGGAGGGGTAAATCGTGAATGGTGAATGGTGAATCGTAGGGGCGAAAAATATTTCGCCCTAAAAAGTGAATAGATGGTGAAGGGAAGAGGAAGAGAGGGGCAAAAAAGGCACAGAGGGGCAAGGGGCGAGAAATTATAAAGGGCGAAAGATTTTTCGCCCCTACAGAAGACTGATAACTGAAAACTGATAACTGAGAACTGAAGGCTAAAAGGAGGCGTGATGGGCGCGGTTGTTTTAAGGCTTAAAAGGCTGGGTGGTAAAAAGAAGCCGTTTTACCGTATTGTAGCGGTGAATAAAGCGGATAAAAGAGATGGAAAAGTTCTTGAGGAACTCGGTCACTACGATCCAAAAAAGAGGGATGAAAGTATTTTCTTGAAAATGGACAGGATAAAACACTGGCTTATGAACGGGGCTTTACCGTCCGCGACGGTAAAAAGTATCATTAAGAGAACCGGAGGCGTATAAAAGGCCTGTGTTTTACAAGAAGTACTCTGTTGGAATAAGGGATCGGATAAAATAGACAGCGAGACAACGGGCAACACAATGAAGATAGAAATATTGACATTATTCCCAGAAATGTTTAAAGGCGCGTTGGATGAATCTATGCTGAAGATCGCACAGACTAAAGGCTATGTGGATATAGAGCCGCATAATATCAGAAAATGGACGTATGACAGGCACCGGACGGCTGATGACAAGCCTTTCGGAGGCGGACCCGGCATGGTGATGAAAATAGAGCCCATTGACGCGGCCCTGGCGGAATTGAAAGGGAGATGTGAAAAGGAAAAACAGCCGATAGTAGTGTTGCTTACGCCGCAGGGGAAAAAATTTGATCAACATTTCGCGCAAACCTTGTCACGGACGGGCCATATGATCCTGATATGCGGGCATTACGAAGGAGTTGACGAACGGATACGTGATCTGGTCGATGCGGAGATATCTGTCGGTGATTACATTCTGACCTGTGGTGAAATACCGGCGATGGTGGTGTGTGATGCTGTGGTGAGGTTGATACCGGGCGTATTGGGAGATGAAAGCTCCCTGGAAGAGGAATCGTTCGAAGGCGGACTTCTGGAATATCCGCAATACACGAGGCCGGCGGAATATAACGGCATGAAAGTGCCGGAAGTTCTTCTGTGTGGTGATCCGGAAAAAATAAATATTTGGAAAAAAGAACAAGCGCTTAAACGTACCGAGAGACGGCGGCCTGATTTGATGATACGAAAGGAAAAACTGAAATATGAAGACCGAAGACTGAAGGCTGAAATCTGATAGCTGAAAGCTGAAAAAGGGAGATATGATGAAAAAGAGAATAGCGGATGTTGAAAAAAAACATATGAGGAAAGAAGAGTTCAAGTTTGATATCGGCGATACGGTCGATGTTCACTTTCGGGTCTCTGAAGGCGACAAGACGCGTATTCAGATATTCAGTGGTATTGTTATAGCGAAAAAAGGCAGCGGTACTCGTGAGACATTCAATGTGAGGAGAATATCTTACGGGGAAGGTGTTGAACGCGTCTTTCCGCTGAATTCGCCTTTGATCGAGAAAATAGCGGTCAAAAAGAAAGGTCATGTAAAAAGAGCTAAACTGTATTATCTTCGCGGACGAAAAGGCAAAAAAGCGACGAAGGTAAAAGAGAAGGTTGGATAAAAAAATTATTTCTGATTCTCAGGATATAAAGTTGTTTTACGAAACGAAGGCCACAAAAGCCGGATACAACGTAGTCGCCGGTATTGATGAAGCCGGAAGAGGACCGCTGGCGGGTCCCGTTGTAGCTGCCGCGGTCAGAGTTCGTGATACCGGATTTGTAGAAAGAATAGATGATTCGAAGAAGCTGACCGAAAAAAGGCGGGATGCGGCCTACATCGACATAATCAAGCGGTGTGATGTGGGCGTGGGGCTCGCCGATGTGAGTGAAATTGACCGCGTGAACATTTTTAACGCGACTCTCATGGCAATGAAGAGAGCTGTCAGTGAGCTCAGGACAACGCCTGATTATTTGCTGATAGACGGCAAGATGAATATTCCCATACCGCAGGAGCGGACCTACCTTATTTCAGGAGAAAGTAAAAGCGTTTCAATAGCGTGCGCGTCTATAATTGCTAAAGTATTTCGTGATAGGCTTATGTTGGAAGAAGACCGCAAATACCCGCGTTACGGGTTTTGTAGACATAAAGGTTATGGTACCCGTGAACACATCAAGGCTATCAGAGAACTGGGTTTTTCTCCGATACATCGGAGAACCTTCAGGCCTTTTGGTAAAAAACGGTTAGTGATGGGTAAACAAACGGAGTCAAGCGGACAATATTCCGGGTAAGACCGGGATCACTAAAGGGGGAACGTATGAGTTTGAGCTATAACGAACGGGTAGCGGGAGAGGTAAAACTGAAAGATATTGTGGATATTGCTAAAGGCGCCGGCGTATCATCAAAAGATCTTAAACTGTTCGGAAAGTACATCGCGAAAGTGGACGCGAATCTTCTGGATGATAAACTAAAGAAACGCAAAGATGGCCAGCTTATTCTTGTGACATCGATAACCCCGACGCGAATGGGCGAGGGAAAAACGGTTACCACGATAGGCCTCAGCATGGCGCTTAATAAACTCGGGAAGAAATCCATATCGTGTATCAGCCAACCGTCTCTGGGTCCGACTTTTAGTGTTAAGGGGGTTGGTACCGGCGGAGGTTATGCTCAAGTGCTTCCCGCCGAAGACATAAATCTGGATATTGCAGGTGATACTTACGCGGTGCAGAATGCTCAGAATCTTTGTGCGGCAGCACTTGACAATAGTTTTTTCTGGGGGAATTCATATAAACTTCAAAAAGAAAGGATCACGTGGAGACGTGTTTCTGACGTTAACGACAGGGCGCTTCGGAACATGACGATCGGTGGAGGAGGTAAACTGCACGGGGTAAGCCGTAAAACAGGTATCGATATTACCGCTGCTTCTGAATGTATGGCGATCCTGGCATTATCCAGGAATTTAAAGGATATGCGCGCCAGATTGGGAAAGATAGTCGTGGGTTACAGCGAGGATGGTAAGCCGGTAACTGCCGAAAATCTAAAATGCGCCGGCGCGATGGCCGTTCTTTTGAAACAGGCGTTGAACCCGAATATAGTCCAGACGATTGAACATACCCCATGTTTTATTCACGGCAACCCGTTCGCGAATGTGTCACTTGGTTCGTCATCAGTGATCGCCGATAGAATGGCGATTAAGTTGGCTGACTATGCCGTAACTGAAGCCGGGTTTGGCGCGGATCTAGGAGCCGAGAAATTTTTTGATATCAAATGCCGCCAGTCAGGTTTAAAACCAGATGTGGTGGTGATCAACTGTTCCGTGAGGGGTCTTAAGATGCACAGCGGTGATTTCACGAAGAAAGGCTCTTCCCTTTGGGAGCAGTTGAAGAAAGAGGATCTTTCGGCAGTGGACAGGGGATGCTCGAATCTTGAAAAACAGATTGAAAATCTCAAAATATTCGGTGTGCCGATAGTTGTTGCTATTAATTATTTCGAGACGGATACGAAAAAAGAGCTAAAAGTGATCATTAAACGCGCTGAAGCTTTAGAAGCTGACGGGATAGCCGTCAGTGAAGCGTATAAGATGGGGAGTAGCGGAACGATGGAACTGGCTCGTGCCGTGGTGGCGGCCTCAAAGATCAAACCAAAGTTTCGCTATCTTTATCCAGTGGATATGAACCTTAAGAACAAGATAGAAAGGATCAGTAAATCCATGTACGGTGCCAGCGAGATAAGATATTCACCGGACGCGTTAAAAGATATCGAGTTGATAGAAAAAGCGAAGCTTGATCAGAAACCCGTATGTATGGCGAAGACATCGTTGTCCCTTTCCAGTAATCCTAAAAAGAAAGGCAGGCCGAGGGGCTTCGCGCTGACAGTTGAAAGTGTAGAACCCGCTGCCGGTGCCGGATATGTACTGGTTAAGGCTGATGGAGTGGATTCCATGCCGGGGCTTTCCAAAACGCCAAGGCTAAATAAGATAGACATAGACCTTGTGACCGGAAAAACAAAGGGGTTGTTTTGAAGGAGGAAAATGCGTGTTATTTAAATAAATCCATGCGGAAATATCTGGAAGGGCTTTCCGCCAGGACCATCGCTCCCGGCGGCGGGAGTGCCGCCGCTGCCGTGGCTGCTATCGGGGCCGGCCTGAACCTTATGGTCATCAGTTACAGCAGCAGAGAAGACGAGACTTACAGCGGCCAGAACGAGTTTGTGGTATTAAAAGAAAAACAGATGGCAAGTTTCAGGAGACTTTCTAAACTTATCGACGAAGATTGCCGGGTATTTAAGGTTCTGATGGACGCGATAGCCTCCGGGAACGTAAAGCAGGATGATTACATAAAAGCCGCTGGCATTCCGATGGAAGTATGCCGGGAGTCCTCTGTATCGTTGGAGGTAACGGCTCTTTTGATGGAGGATTCCAATAGGAACCTTCTGACGGACGTCGGTTCAGCCGCTCATATGCTTGACGCGGCGTTCTCTTCTGCCGCGCTTAATGTTTATGTGAATTTAAAAAAGATCAAAGATAAGGATTTCATCGCTGCGGCCGCTCTGGAACTGGAACAGATGAAAAAAACAGTAAGTGGTACGGCGCAAGAAATAAGCAAGCGGGTAAAAGAGGCGCTTTTATTTTGATAGTGAATAGTGAAAAATAAACTCTGAACGCTGGGAGAGGCGCATGGCGGAGTTGATCGATGGCAGGAAGATAGCGCGGGAAATGCGGGTGGATATCAAGCAGAAGCTTGATGCTCTCCGGGGTTCCGGGGAATTCCCTCCCAAACTTGTATCGGTGACGATCGGCAAAGTGGAAGATGCCCGGCTTTACGCGAAAGTACAGGAGAGTGCCGCCGAAGAAATAGGGGTGGAGTTTGATGTCTACGAACTTGATGAAGATGTCGGGCAAGGGACTCTTTTAGGGATCATCGAAAAATTAAACACCGATAAAACCGTGACGGCCATCATTATTCAGCAGCCTTTTCCGGCCGCCCTGGAATGGGATAAGATAGTTTTCGCGATAGCTCCGGAAAAAGACGCCGAGGGTATACATCCCTGGAATCTTGGAAGAATATTCAGAAGGGATGCCGATATTGTCCCGTGCACACCCGGTGCGGTAATGAAGATATTGAGGGCCGAGCGAATAGATCTATACGGGAGGGATGTTGTGATCGTAGGGCATTCCGCCATTGTCGGAAAACCGTTGAGTTTAATGATGTTGAATGAATTCGCGACTACGTCGGTTTGCCATATCGGTACCGCGGAGAAAGGCGACATCACGGCTTATACCAAAAGAGCTGATGTGCTTGTTGTCGCGGTGGGAAGTGCCGGGATGGTAAAAGGCGACTGGGTCAGGAAAGGAGCTGTTGTTATAGATGTTGGGATCAATAATGTCCCCGGCGGGATAGTCGGCGACGTTGATTTTGATGATGTTTTTCCCAAAGTGAAAAAAATAACACCTGTACCCGGAGGTGTCGGGCCGATAACTGTTTCTATTCTGATGAGAAATGTTCTAAGAGCGTATAGGATGCAGCATGAAAAAGTTTAGAGAAAAATTGCAAAAAGGTGAATTTGTGTACACGACTGAGGTCGGTCCGCCGAAAGGAGTGTGTCTTTCCGGTGTTTTCGAAGAACTTCAACATGTTGCCGGACGTGTGGACGCCGTGAACGTAACGGATCAACAGAGTGCTGTTATGCGGTTAGGGCCTATTGTCACCGGTAAAGCCATTCTCGATAAAGGATTTGAGCCGATATGTCAGTTCACATGCAGGGACCGTAACCGCATAGCTCTTCAGTCGGATCTTCTTTCGGCCGCATCACTCGGCATCAAGAACGTGTTGATAATGACCGGGGATCATCCTCTTCTTGGTGATCACCCTCAAGCGAAGCCGGTTTATGATCTTGATTCAGTGAGTATGCTTGAGGCCGTTAAGACGCTTCAAGAAGGCAGGGATCTTGCGGGGAAGGCACTCACCGGCTCGCCGGATTTTTATGTCGGAGCCGTTGTTAATCCCGGCGCGAATCCGCTGGAACCGGAAATAATCAAGATGGAGAAAAAAGTTTCATGCGGAGCCGTTTTCTTCCAGACCCAGGCCATATTTGATGTATCCGTATTTGAAAGGTTTATCGCGGCCATTAAACACTTGCGAAAGGATATAAAACTTCTTGGCGGTATAGTTCCTCTTAAGTCCGCCGGAATGGCCAGATATATGAACGCGAACATTCCGGGTGTTCTTATTCCGGATGCTGTGATAGAAAGCCTGGATAAGGCGACAGATGTGCAGGAAGAATCCGCGGAGATCGCGTCGAACATATTAGGATCCATACGGGATATGTGTGATGGGGTGCATTTCATGCCGATACGCGCCAACCATCTTGTCGCGAAGATATTGGACAGACTTTAGGCGGGAGATGAAAGAAGATAAAAAATTTACAGTTTTAGATTTCATGAGAAAAAAAGAAAGCGGCGAAAAGATTACTATGCTGACCGCGTATGATTATCCTATGGCCAGCCTCATAGATCGCGCCGGTATCGATTCCGTGCTAGTGGGGGATTCTCTCGGGATGGTCGTTCTGGGCCGCGAATCTACAGTTTCAGTTACTATGGATGAAATGATACATCACGCGAAGGCCGTCAGACGAGGTGTTAAGCGCGCGTTTCTTATCGGCGACATGCCGTTTATGTCGTATCAGGCGAGTGATGAAGACGCTGTACGCAACGCGGGACGGTTCATAAAAGAATCCGGATGTGACGCCGTGAAGATCGAAGGCGGCCGCGAAATATGCAGCCGGGCTTCCGCTATTATTAAAGTGGGTATACCCGTTCTGGGACATGTTGGACTTACACCACAGAGTGTGTCAAAACTGGGCGGGTACAAGGTACAGGGAAAAGACGAGTCTTCCGCCGCGCGTTTAGCAGGTGACGTGAAGCACTTAACGAAAGCCGGTTGTTTTGCCGTGATCCTTGAATGTATTCCGAAAACGCTCGCTAAAAAGATATCTGACAAGGCGGGAATTCCTGTTATCGGTATCGGGGCCGGAGTCGCTTGTGACGGGCAGGTGCTTGTCACTTATGATATGATCGGTTATTTTGATAAATTTGTTCCGAAATTCGTAAAACAATACGCGGATATAAGCGGAACGATCTTTGAAGCGATCAGGAAATTCAAACTGGATATCGAATCCGGTGATTTTCCCGATGATGAACACTCCTTCACTCCATGAAACGGCCCTTTTTGTTATTATTCGCGGGTGTTTTTTTCTTTTCCGGATGTTCTGCCGAGAAGCTCACTTTGTCAAAACGGACAGTGCCTCTTATGGGGACTTTTGTCGAGATCAGGATCTGGGGGAACAGAGACGGGGAGGACAAGATCATTGAAGAAACACTTGAGTTTGCCGGCGCGCTTGAAGAAAAGTTCAACATTTTCAGCACGCGAAGCGAGATCAATCAGCTGAACTTGAAAAAGAAAGCCGAAGTTTCCCCCGAACTTTACCATGTCCTGGATCTTTCAAAGGCGATCAGCGCTATGACAGACGGTGAATTTGATGTAACGATTGCTCCTATGCTTAAATATGGAGGATTTTACGCGGAAATGCCGGAGGCTATCCGCAATATGATTCCGGATAGATATGAAAAGGGCGGCTGGAAGAACATTACGCTATTCTCTCCGGATCATGTTTCCCTGGATGGCGGTGTCTGGGTGGACGCTTCCGGTATCGCGAAAGGTTATATTGTAGACCAGATGGCTGACTTTCTCGCGGGCAAAAAGGTGGCCTATTTTCTGATAAACTCGGGCGGGGACATATATTGCGGAAAGAAACAAAACAGCGGTAAATGGATGGTCGGACTGCGCGCGCCGGCATCCAAAAGCGCCGTACTTGTTCTTGCGCTTCAGGGAAAAGCCGTTGCTACAAGCGGCGATTACGAGAATTGCGTGATTGACGCGAAAACCTCGGAAGAATTATCACACATAGTCGACCCTTCCGTACCCTGCGTGATGAAAAAGAATTTTTCCAGTATGACAGTTATCGCCTCGACTTGCGCTGTCGCGGACGCGCTTGCCACAGCCATGATGGCAATGGGTAAGGAAAAAGCGATAGCGCTTGCCGATACGATGGACGGTGTGGAAGTGATATCTGTTACGTCTCAGGATGGTGAGTGTGTGGTGGATTATTCCGCCGCCGCCGAAAAATATGTGGCAATGGCAGGATGCTCCGTCGGTTTAGAAAGGGGTGAACAGTGAAGATCGTTGTAGCGATGTCCGGAGGCGTTGATTCAAGTGTCGCCGCGCTTGAGCTTAAAAAGAAGGGCCATGAAATAATAGGCATTACGATGCGAACCTGGCCCAAAGAGGAGTGCGGGGCTGCCGGAGAAAAACTTTGCTGTTCTCAAGACGCTGTTCAACATGCCCGGGCGGTGGCAGAGGACCTGGATATACCTTTTTATGTCATGAACTTTTCCAAGGCATTCAATGAAGAGGTGTCGAAATATTTTGTTAATGAATATTCGAAAGGAAGGACACCGAACCCCTGCATATATTGCAACAGTGAACTGAAGTTCGGTCATTTGTATAAAAAAGCGCTTTCAATGGGAGCAAAAAAAATAGCCACAGGTCATTACGCGACGATCATCCAAAAGAATGGTGAATATTATCTCGCTGAAGCAAAAGATAAGAAAAAAGATCAATCCTATTTTCTTTACAACATATCAAAGGCGACCTTACCGGATATTGAATTTCCCCTTGGTGATCACACTAAGGAAGAGGTCCGCGCGATCGCCTCAGAAAATGGGTTCATGAACGCCGGCCGCGCGGAAAGCCAGGATATATGTTTTGCCACATCCCGCGGCGATTATCGGGAACCTCTGTCTAAAATGGCAGGTTCGAGTTCGGATATTTTCAAACCAGGGGATATTCTGAATGTGGACGGCTCTTTTGTGGGCCGGCACGATGGCATTGCTTCCTATACGGTTGGGCAGCGGCGTGGAGTTGGCCTGGCGATGAAAGAACCTGTTTATGTGATTAAAATTGACGCGATAAATAATACCATCATGATCGGCGGCAAAGAGCACTCCATGAAAAGGAAGATACTTGTCGGCGGGTTAAATTGGCTGGTCAATGATGTGCCGGAAAAACCGGTGGAATTTGATGTAAAAATTCGATACGGAAGCAAAAAAACGCGCGCTATAATTATTCCTGCCGGTAACGGCGAAGTAATGGTGGAATTTGGCGAGCCGCAGTTTGCGCCCACTCCCGGCCAGGCCGCGGTATTTTACGATGGAGAGCTCGTCTCCGGCGGCGGTTGGATAGAAAAAGTGTTTTGATCACGCCGGTAGCCGAAGGCCGCTTTAGACGCAAAGCGCGATGGCGGCAAAGCTATCCTGTGGAGAAAAGATTGGTAGCGGGGGGCGGGATCGAACCGCCGACAACACGGGTATGAGCCGTGCGCTCTAACCAGCTGAGCTACCCCGCCACGAAAGGGACTCATGAATCATAATTATATTGTAATACTCTTTTTTTGTCAATTGTTACCGGGCATCCGGATGGGTTTTTTGACTAATACCGCGCGTATAGTATACTTATAGGCACCGGGAGGTATGAGCATGCAAACTGTTATTCTATTGTTCCAATGTGCCGATCAGAAAGGGATCGTTGCTGAGGTATCCGACTTTATTTTCCGGCATGACGGCAATATTATTACCGCCGACCAGTATAGCACTGATCCTGAAAATGGGCATTTTTTTCTACGAGTTGAATTCTATATAGACGAAACACTGCATGATAAAAAGTCGCTTGAGGCAGGTCTTACCCCGGTTGCCGGGCATTTTAACGCGGATTGGAAAATGTACTATAAACATGAACGTCTCCGCATGGGAATACTGGTATCAAAACCGGATCATTGTCTGGTGGATCTCTTGTACAGGTGGAGGTCCGGAGAATTGGATGTGGATATCCCATTTGTCATAAGCAATTATGAGGGTCACCGGAATATCGTTAAGCAATACAACATACCATTCTATTTCATTGCCGCGACGAAAGATGACAGAAGGGAAGATGAGACGCTGAAACACGCCTCCCGGGATTCCGATTTTCTGATCCTTGCGCGGTATATGTTGATACTTTCCGGTGATTTTCTGGATAAATATGGGAAAGACATCATTAACATCCACCACAGTTTCCTTCCGTCTTTCAAAGGGGCGGCCCCGTACAGGCAGGCGTTCGAAAGGGGAGTTAAAGTGATCGGCGCGACAGCGCATTTTGTGACGGAAACGCTTGATGAAGGAGCCATTATCAGCCAGATCGTTGAGGGGGTTTCACATAAGGACGGAGTGGACGATCTCGAGCGAAAAGGCAAAAACATGGAGAAACAGGCATTGTCGCATGCCGTTTATAACTACATAGACTACCGGATCATTAAATACAGGAACAAGACCATTGTTTTTTAGCTTGCGTTATGTACTCAAGCGGAATTTGTAGCGGTATAACTTTTAAAACAGGAGAAGAAATGAACAGGAAAATCTTATTTATGATCGTTATTTTCGTGCTGATTTTAGCGTATCAGCCGGCGGTTTTTGCGCAACCGGTCATGTCGGAAGGGTTTATTGAAGGCGACCCAAGGACTAACGTTGGTGTTGCTGTTTCAGCTTTTGTGCCGTCGGGAAATGAGTTCCAGACGGGGTTCTATGTGGGCGGCCAGGTGTCATACGACCTCGCGTGGTTTTTTGGACTGGGCGCGGAATGCGGATATCTCCAGTCCGAGATTAAAGGCAACGGCGTAAATGCAGGCACGTTCAGAGGCGCTCCGCTTTTGGGTGATATTATTCTTAAAGTACCGATGGATATGCATAGCTTTGTTTTTACCCCGTACGCAATAGTAGGATTAGGTTGTTTGATCTCAAATGTGCAGGTCGGAGACGAAGTTACGGACAATGGTACGATCGAAACAAACGTGCCGTTTCTTGTGAAATTCGGCGGCGGATTTGATTTTGTAATACATGAAAGTGTGATCATAAATTTTGAAGCCAGTTATCATTATGCTCAAGTTGATTTTAATGAAAAACTTATCAACCAGACATTCGGGTTGGGCAAGACCGATCTAAATGCCGGGTATATCGGCGGCGGCGTAAAATACAGATTTTAAACCGGTCTTTATCCATAAAAAAAAGAGCGGACCGGATGGAAACAGGAGAGATCGAAAGAAAGATACGGCGTGATCTGATATGGAAAGATCAGGGTGATCGATGAGGGGCGAGACGAAAACGGGCGCCAGAATAAATTCGAGGATCGGCAGGGCGATCCATGATTATGGCCTTATCGAAGACGGGGACAAAATACTGGTCGCGGTCTCCGGTGGTAAAGACAGCCTGACCCTCGTTACCCTGCTTAAAGAGATACAGGGATGGGCGCCTGTCGGATTCCAGCTTATCGCGGCGCATATCCTATCCGATTTTCAAAAAGATAGCGAAAAACACGCTAATTCTCTCGCCGAAATGTTCAAAGAGATGAGCCTTGAGCACAGGTTCCGAAAAATAAAAGTTGCCGACGAAGAAAAAAAGACAACTTGTTTCTGGTGTTCCTGGAACAGGCGAAAGGCGCTTTTCGAACTGGCGGACGAATTAGGGTGTAATAAGGTCGCGCTTGGGCATCACAAAGATGATATTGTTGAAACCATGCTTATGAACATGTTATACAACGGGGAGATATCGGCTATGAATCCTCGTCAGGAGCTGTTCGATGGGAAGATAACGGTTATCAGGCCGCTTTGTTATGTTGAAGAAAAAATGATTGTGGAATTCGCCGCGGAAAAAAACCTTCCAAAGCATACCTGCAGTTGTCCTTTCGCGGAACACTCTCGCAGGAAATTTATTAAAGATTTCATACAAAACGCTGAGAAGAATACACCAAAGATAAACATAAAGACGAATGTTTTTAAGAGTATAAGCCGCATAAGATCTGATTATCTGGATATTAAGACAGGAGACGACGAGTGAAGGTGACGGAATATAATAAGCCTGAGTTGGTCGTTCCGGCCGGGGATTGGAGTTCTCTTTCCGCCGCGATAGAGCACGGCGCTGACAGCGTTTATTTCGGTGTTAAAGCCTGGAGTATGCGGCAGAGAGCGGACAATTTTGACCCGCTTGAGATAAAAAAAGTAATGGGACTTCTGCATGAGAATGGAAGAAGAGGATATCTGGCGCTTAATATCATTGTCTTCAATAAGGAGATAGACCGGGTAAAGAAGGTCCTTCTCCATGCGCGGAAGGCCGGAGTCGATGCGGTAATACTATGGGATATGTCTGTTCTTACGATGGCCCGGGAAGCGGGTTTGAGGATCCATTTGTCTACACAGGCGAGTGTTTCAAACATTGAGGCAATAAGATATTATGCGTCCATAGGTGTTAAACGAATAGTCCTGGCGCGTGAATGTTCCCTTGAGGATACAAGAACTATGATCAAGCAGATAAAAAAAGAGAAGATCAATTGCGGGATCGAGGTGTTCATTCATGGGGCGATGTGTGTAAGCATATCCGGGAGATGTTTCCTGTCTCAACATTCTTTTTCAAAATCGGCCAATAGAGGTGAATGTCTTCAACCATGCCGGCGCGAGTTTGATATTATTGACACGGACGGAGATTCCAGGTATGTCCTGGGGAGGGATTATGTCTTGAGCTCTAAAGATCTGTGCACGGTCGATATATTGGACAGATTGATAACCGCCGGGATACATGCCTTTAAGATCGAGGGCAGGATCAGGTCTTCGGAATACGTGAAAATGGCCACTCTAGTTTACAGAAAGGCCATTGATTCGTTTTTTGAAGGTAAATTAGATGATGAATTAAAATTGGATCTGAAAAAAAGATTAAAAACCGTTTACAACAGAGGCGCATCGACCGGATTTTATGAAGGTAAACCGGAGGATTGGATCTCAAGAGAACTTGGGAGTGAATACGAAAGGGTTTATCTTGGTGAAGTAGTGAAGTATTACAAAAAGATCGGCGTGGCCGAAGTGTTTGTGAGGAACGAAGGGTTAAGAAAAGGGCAGGAGATAGTTATCATGGGGAAGACGACGCCTGCCCGGATCACGAAAATAGACGAACTGCAGAAAGACCATAAACCTGTTGATTTCGGGACAAAGGGGGAGCCCGTGGGTGTAAAGTTGCCCTTTTCCGTGAAACCGAAGGACAAGGTTTTTATCCGACGTTTTCGTGATCCTGACAAAAAAGAGGATATTTAGAAAATAGGACAAAATAGGATATTTCGCTTGACTAATTTACTGAAATCGGGGATAATCGCTTTCGGATATGTAAGAAGATATACCAAAGGAACGAAGGCGTTCTCACATCATTAGATGAGAGAACGCCTTTTTTTTGTTCTAAAAAAAGAAAGAGGAGGAATAGAGATGAGCGCGAAAGGTTATGTGGAAAAAGTGTTGGAAGAAGTGAAAAAGCGCAATCACGGTGAACCGGAGTTTCATCAGGCTGTGCGAGAGGTTTTAGGATCACTGGGGCCTGTAATACAGAAACATCCTGAATTCGAAAAAAACGCTCTTCTGGAAAGGATAGTGGAGCCGGAAAGGCAGATCATTTTCAGGGTTCCGTGGCAGGATGATAAGGGTGCCATGCGCGTTAACCGTGGTTTCCGTATACAATTCAACTCGGCTCTTGGGCCGTACAAGGGTGGGTTGCGTTTACATCCTTCTGTTTATACAGGAATTATTAAGTTTCTCGGTTTTGAGCAGATATTCAAGAACTCTCTTACCGGCCTTATGATGGGCGGCGGAAAGGGCGGGGCTGATTTCGATCCGAAAGGAAAATCTGATTCTGAAGTGATGAGATTTTGTCAGAGCTTTATGACCGAACTTTTCCGGCATATCGGCGCGGATACGGATGTCCCGGCCGGTGACATAGGTGTTGGGGGAAGAGAGGTAGCTTACATGTTCGGGCAGTGGAAAAGGCTTACGAAGCTTTTTAACGGCATTCTTACGGGCAAAGGGCTCGATTTTGGCGGTTCACTCGCAAGGACCGAGGCAACCGGTTATGGGTGTGTCTATTTCACGGAAGAGATGCTCAAAGAGCGCAATGACTCGATCGCCGGCAAAACTGTTGTTGTATCAGGATCCGGCAATGTGGCTATTTACGCGCATCAGAAAGCCACTCAACTTGGCGCCAAGGTCGTGGCGATGTCTGATTCTAACGGCTTCATCTACGATAAACACGGGATCAACCTTGATACAGTTCAACGTCTTAAAGAAGTTGAACGTAAACGCATAAAAGAATATGTTTCCGAGCATAAAACGGCTCAGTATACCGAGGGCTGTTCGGGTATCTGGAACATCGAGTGTGAAATAGCTCTGCCGTGCGCGACGCAGAACGAACTGGACGAGAAGGCGGCAAAAACACTGGTTAAGACCGGTTGTATTGCTGTGGCTGAAGGGGCTAATATGCCGTCTACTCCCTCCGCGGTGCAGGTATTCCTGGATAACAAAATTGCTTTTGGTCCGGGTAAAGCCGCGAACGCTGGCGGTGTGGCGACCTCAGGTTTGGAAATGGCGCAGAATTCCCAGAGGTTAGCATGGACATTTGAAGAGGTCGATGAAAAACTGCACAGGATCATGATCGATATCCATAAATCGGCCAACGAGGCGGCTAAAGAATACGGTACGCCGGGCAATCTGGTCAATGGCGCCAATATCGCCGGTTTCTTGAAAATTGCCAGGGCGATGATGGCTCAAGGGCTTGTGTAAGAGCGATCTCGTCTATTTCGCTTGTATTAACAGAAAAAGTTGATACAATAGACCCGTTCAGCACTATAACCATTAACCAGAAAGGACATGATCATGCATTCATTTAAAGAACTCGGGTTGGTGAATACCAGGAACATGTATGCCAAAGCGATCAACGGAAAGTACGGCATACCCGGATACAATTTTAACAATATGGAACAGCTGCAGGCGATAATAACGGCATGTATCGAGACTAAATCTCCGGTTGTTCTTCAGGTTTCCAGCGGTGCCAGGAAATATGCCAATCAGATACTTTTACGGCATATGGCCGCCGGCGCCATGGACATAATAAAGGATGCCGGTGTTGATATACCGGTCGCGCTTCATCTTGATCACGGCGATACGTATGAGCTTTGCGTTTCCTGTGTGGAAAGCGGTTTTTCATCGGTCATGATAGACGGTTCCGCGCATCCTTTCGAGGACAACATCGCGTTGACCAAAAAAGTCGTTGAATACGCGCGTAAGCACGATGTGACCGTTGAAGGTGAGCTC
Organism: Candidatus Omnitrophota bacterium; assembly: GCA_018813285.1. GTDB lineage: Bacteria > Omnitrophota > Gorgyraeia > Tantalellales > Tantalellaceae > JAHJBY01. Next base: position 1,231 of record JAHJBY010000079.1, on the reverse strand, counting down.
GGGGTTCTGGCCGGGATAGAGGACGAAGTGAACCACGAAGTAACCCATTATACGAAACCGGAAGAAGTTGAGGAATTCGTCGCCAAAACGGGAGTTGACAGCCTCGCTATCTCTATCGGAACTTCTCATGGCGCGTATAAATTCAAGCTCGCGCCCGGCGAGAAAGTACCGCCGCTCAGATTTGACATTCTGGAAGAAGTCGAAAAAAGGATACCGGGTTTTTCGATAGTCCTTCATGGCGCGAGTTCAGTGATGCCGGAATATGTCGACCTTATAAACAAATACGGCGGAAATCTGGAAAACGCCGTAGGTGTTCCGGAAGATCAGCTACGCAAGGCCGCGGAATCAGCGGTTTGCAAAATAAATATCGACAGTGACGGACGGCTTGCTATGACCGCGAAGGTCAGAGAGGTATTGTGGGAAAAACCCGGTGAATTCGATCCCCGTAAATATTTGGGCCCGGCCAGGGAAGAGCTTATAGAGATGTACAAACATAAGAACGAGAACGTGTTGGGTAGCGCCGGTAAGGCATAGTTTTGCGCGATGGCTGAAGGCAAGAGGAATAGGGCAAGGGGGCAAGGGTCAAAAAAGGCACAGAGGCACAGAGGGGCAGAGGGTCAAGGGGCAACAGAGCTTTCAGCTTTCAGCCATCAGCCTTCAGCTAAAAAAAAGGGACAAGCACAAGACGCATGGTGAAAAGAGTATCAAAGTGTCAGAGTGTCATCGTTCGCTGACGCTCACTAGTGTCAGGAGTCAAATCTGTGTCTACTCAAAAGTTCTCACATAATTTTCGATAATATGCTACCTCTTCCGACTTCCCGCGCTTTTCGGCGCCTTTAGCGAAAACCAGACATTTTTTCCGCAATTCTTTATATGTAGCTTTATAGCGTTCCGGTGAGAGCGTGTTTGAGGCGAGTATTTTGCGAAGAGCCTTTATCCTGAAACGGTCAAGGCCCCATACGCGGGAGGATAGCTGATCGGGCCGGCCGCCGTCCTTGAGTGTTAAAGCTTCCGGTATCAGTTTCACCGTGTATTTATTGGCCGCCCTGAGCCAGAAATCATAATCTTCGCATGCCTCGAAACTTTCGTCAAACATGCCAAGGCGCGCGAAAATGTCCCTGTGTACGACGGCAGTCGAGATGCTTATGCAGCAGAGAGGGAGGGTACTTTTGTATACAGAGCCGGAGGGTTTTTTATGCTTCAATTTCTGCGGCAACAATTTATCGTTCCT